>CBDAFK010000090.1:0-5904 GCA_965195235.1 uncultured Desulfobacterales bacterium
TTGATATTTTTTGTCATTTTTTATTCCCTTTTTGCAAATTCAGAGTCATTTTTTATTCTTTTCGATAAAAAAATCTAAATCAAACAGATCAACAAACTGTTTTCGGCCATGCTGAACCACTGGCAGGGTTTTTGCCCAGATTAAAGACCGGACACCCCAAACAGTATGGCCCGGGTATAAAGCAGCCTCTTTGACTGTATAAAGGCGTTTTCTCGGTATATATGAATTATCTTTGATCATTATCCGGAAAAATATCCTCACGTTTACAGCCCAAAATATCAGCCCATTTCTTTTGAGTCTCGACCGGCAATATTCTCCGCCCGCGCACTACCCGGCTTATGATTGTTTCATCAGTTTTGACAACTTGCGAAAAGTTGGACTGGCTTTCAAAGTTCTCAACGATTTTCGCTTTTAACTTTCTATTCATAATAACTCCTTATTGCTGATTGCCTACGTAATAGGCAATTAATGATAAAAAAATATTACTTTAATTTCTTTAAAAGATTGCTTTTAATGACTCCCAGATTAATTGTTATATAACCATCAAAATCGCCCAAGTTCATAACCAATAATACTGTTAGATTTATATGCTCTTCAAAAAAACCAGGAACATCAATGTCGCCTTCATTGTTTGACATTCTCTTTAGTACTTCTTTGATTTTATCGAAGCCCTTCCCGAAGTATCCGGCTTTTTGGCCTTGCGCGGAAATAGAAGAACCGGTTAGTTTAAAATATTTACCATCCTTGCTATCAGTGTAATGCAAAGAAGCATCAATTTTTTTTTCAATATTAAAAAGCTCGGCTTCCCGCAATTCCATATTGTTCGATAAAAATCTTAATATCTCTTTAACTGCCTTTGGCCCTATTCCAAGATTATTTGCTGTGTTCACAATTGCAAACTCAAGCAGATTTTTAAACGAATACAGGTGAACATGACCGGTTTTTTCGACCTCTTCAATTTCCGGTTTGATTCCAATTTTTGAAGCAAGATATTCATACCTGTGCTTTGGAATGTCGATTAACCTTTGTATGTCTTTTGCTTGAAAATGTTTCATTTTGTGCCCTCAAAATAGATGATAGATTACTTTATAGGCAATCTAATACCTATTCTAAAGTTTGTCAATAAAAATTTTAATGATATTCAAAAAAAACTTATTGATTAAATTGTAACCTTTTTGTAACCGTCAAGGTCAAAACTATCCAAACCTAAACAAAACTAAACAAAAGTTAAAAGAAAAATCGTTGTTATATTAACCAGTTAAAAATATTGAAAAAAACTGGCAAATGGTGTATGCGACTCAAAATCCTCCGAACTTTGAGTTCGTGTCGGTTCGATTCCGACCTCCGGCACCAATAAAAATCAACCCATCTTACCCCACTTACCCTCTGAAATCCTCCTTTTTTTGCAGCAATTCTAATTATGCCATTTTGTAGGTTGGGTTGAGGTACGACACGAAGTGAAGCCTGCGCTCAACCCAACGATTATGTATGGAATTGGCCTAAATTTGTTGGGTTTCGCTTCGCTCAACCCAACCTACGTCTTGATCGATTCCCATAATTAGAATTGCTGTTTTTTTGCCCTTGACTTGACCATTTAGATTGACTATTATCTTTTTATAACCAAGTTGAGCGATTTTTTGCGAAGATATGTGTTGAGATCTTGATGCATAAGGATTTGAAAAAACCGCCCCGGAGGAATCTGCTTCGCCCCAGAGGAATAAGCTTCGCATTCCACGGGGTAAACATTCCACAGGGCAAGCAGGCATACCCGTGGATATGTCGAGGCCAATTTTATTAAGATCAGGTGTGAAGTTTTTATGCGCAATAGATCGGCGCAGATCAAGTAAAAAATCGCTCAATTTAGGTATAAAGGAGGTGTTGCATGAAAACCATGGGAATAAGCCAATTTAAATCACATGCCTTAAAAATTTTGGACCAGGTTGCCAAAACACAGGAAATAATTATCATAACAAAACGAGGTAAGCCATTAGCCCAAATAACACCTTATCGCACTTCTGATATAAACCCCAAGCCAGGCAGACTTTCTGACGCTCTTGTTTTTGAAAAAGATGTAATTTCACCATTGGGTGAAGAAATGTGGGATGCCTGCAAATGATATATCTGCTTGATACACATACCTGGATCTGGTGGAACATGAACCCACAGAAGTTATCACAAAAGGTCAAAGGGTTAATTGGCAATGCCGAGATGTATGATGAGATATTATTATCCGCAATTTCTCCATGGGAATTCAGCAAACTCCTTGAAAAAAAGAGAGTAGGAATTTCGTGTGATCCAGAGGATTGGATAAATACTGCCCTTGATATGCCAAAACTCAGGTTAGTCCCTCTCTCTCCTGTTTTATCATACCGCTCAACTGTGCTGCCCCAACCTTTTCATAATGATCCGGCTGACCAAATTATTGTTGCAACGGCAAGGGAAGAAAATGCCACGATATTAACAAAAAATGAAAGAATTCTTGCTTATAAAAATGTTCGAAGTTTTTGGTAACCATTAAAAAAATGGCAAAGCAGTTGAGCAGACCGCGAGATTGACGCCGCTTTTTCATAACCATTATTTATGGAAGATCGCTTCAAGAAAACTGGATCAAATTGACTCTGTCCAGTTTTTGGAAGAGGTCAGAATTTCACCTGGCAAGAACGAGATCACCACTTAATAGTAACGTTGAGATAAAGGAACAGATCACACTTGAAACAGATTATTTTAGGAACCGCAGGACATATTGATCACGGCAAAACCTCGCTTATTAAGGCTGTCACAGGAATAGATACCGACCGTCTAAAGGAGGAAAAGCTTCGCGGAATAACAATTGAACTTGGCTTTGCCTCAATGGATCTTCCGAGCGGCCAGCATCTTGGAATTGTCGATGTGCCGGGGCATGAGAAATTTATCAAGCACATGGTTGCCGGCGCTACGGGGATTGATATTGTGGCCATGGTTATTGCCGCTGATGAAGGTGTAATGCCCCAGACCAGGGAACATATGGAAATATGTTCTCTCCTCGGCATAAAACACGGTTTTGTCGTCCTGACAAAGACAGACATGGTTGACGAAGAATGGCTGGAACTGGTGCAGGATGACGTCAAAGAATTCTTCAAAGGCACATTTCTTGAGAATTCACCAATTATACCTGTATCATCTGTAACAGGTTCGGGCATTCCAGAATTTATCAAAACCCTGGATGAACTGAGCGCCTTAATTCCTACGCGCACATCAACCGGCCTGTTCCGCCTTCCTGTTGACCGGGTTTTCAGCATGAAGGGATTTGGAACAGTAATTACCGGAACACTTATATCAGGGAGTATCCATATAGGAGATACTGTTATGATATATCCGTCAGGCATTACATCAAAGGTCCGTGGAATTCAGGTTCATAACCAGAGCCTGAATGTTGCGGAAGCCGGAATGCGCACAGCCATTAATTTCCAGGGGCTTGAGAAGTCTTCTGTAACCCGCGGAGAGGTATTATCTACTCCTAACGGCTTAAGGCCGAGCTTCATGATAGACGTGCTGGTTCACTATCTTGAGAGCAACAACAAATCCGCTAAAAACCGGACACGCATCAGATTTCATACAGGAACAAGTGAAGTGTTAGGCATTCTTATTCTTCTTGAAAAGGATGAGCTTCTTCCAGGTGAAACAGCTCTTGCTCAGATCAGGCTCGACTCTCCGGTTGCGGTGGTAAAGGATGACAGGTTTGTAATAAGAAGTTATTCCCCGATACGAACTATCGGCGGCGGGCATATATTAAATCCAATACCCCAAAAACACAAACGCTTTAAACCGGATGTAATCAAACTATTAAAGGCAATTGTCGATAACATACCCGAAGAAATAATTTCATCGCATGCTGATAGTTCCGGTTATGCCGGCGTTTCCTTTGCCGACCTTAAAATAATGACCAACCTTCCTGAAAAACAGTTAGATAATTCCATCCAGGGGCTTTTGTCAAAAAAAACAATTCTATGTTTCGACAGGGAAAATCGAATTTACATTCATAATAACGGCATTGAAAAATTAGAGAAAAAAACACTTGATTATCTGTCAAATTACCACAAATCAAATCCTTTAAAGGCGGGTATGCCCAAAGAGGAGTTAAAATCAAAGTTTCCTTTTGCTCTGGGGACAAAGCTTTTCAATCTTATACTTAACCGGATGATAAAGGACAAGGTGATTGTTCAGGAAGAAAATACTGTTCATTTATCTTCGCATACTGTTTCTCTGAAAGTTGATCAGGCCGATATAAGAACAAAGATTGTAAACGCCTATCTCAAAAGCGGGCTGACACCCCCGTATTTCAAAGAACTAAGCAAGTCGCTTGATGTTGATTCAAAGCAGGCAAAAGATGTGCTGATACTGCTTGTTGATGAAGGACTTCTGCTTAAGGTAAAGGAAGATCTCTATTTCCATGCAGAGGCTGTAAACGAATTGAAAAAACGGATGATCGATTACTTAAAATCTAATGAAGAAATGACAACCCCGCAGTTCAAGGAAATGGCATCAGTATCTCGCAAGTATTTAATCCCGCTAATAGAATATTTTGATTCCACAAACGTAACCCTCCGCGTAGGTGACAGCCGAAAATTAAGAAAGGGGTAGCAATTTAATTTTTTTGAACAGTTTTTATATTCACCGCAGGGTCGCAAAGTGCGCAAAGAAGTTTATTTTCTTAAATTGTCGTGAGAGGCGACAATTTAAGAACTTAGCCGGCCAATCTAAATGCAAAATGAGAGCTTTTCACAACCCTCATTTTAGGTCAATTCTGGCCATTGATAGAAGCAAGGCGACGTGGCAATCTTGTGGCTTATCATTGACTTGGATATTTACATAATATATACTATTTTAGATTAATTTCGATCTGTTTTTTGAACCTCAAGCAGGAGGATCAAGTGACCAGTCATAGTATTACAAAAAAATAAAGCCCCATTTCTTCAGAATATGAAGGATGGGACTTTTTGTTTATACAGACCCGGATCTGAAACTATGAACTAAAAAAAATTAACTATTCTATTCTTGACGATACAAACTTAGAAACTGAGAAGCGTTCCATAAATATAGGCGATATTAATATATGATTAAAATCAAGAAATAAGTCAGCAATAGCTAATATCATTGATTTATTTCTTTACACTTAATGGTTAGGCTTTGGAGAGTAATTATCAAGAAATTGCCATACATTATTTTGATTACCCTTTTCTTTTCCTGTGCACCACAAAATGCCATAATAAAACAAACTGAGGAAAATTTTAACCCCCTAAGCTTTGTAGTACATTTTTATTGTGATGAATTAAATCATCTCTCTGCAGTTAGGAGGTCAGAATGTCCAATGTATCCATCATGTTCTACATACAGCCTCCAATGCTTAAAAAAACATGGCTTTTTTATTGGATGGATGATGACCTATGACCGGCTTATGAGGTGTGGCCGTGATGAATTACATTTATCGACATCAATTAGAATAAAGGGGAATACTTGGAAGTGTTATGATCCTGTGAAAAACAATGATTTTTGGTGGTATAAAGAGTATAATAATAATGAATTCAAAAATAACTATCCGTGGGATCATGAATGGTAAAATGACACAAAGCCATATATCCCAGAACTTAATAAAAAGGCTTCGTATGAAAGAAAGAATTCAACGTTATACAGCCAAAATTGTAACATTTCGTGGTCGGCTAATCACAACATAAGGGACGTTCTTCACATTATAAGTTGCTAAGCGAATATGATGTGTGATATATGAAATATATGCCAAGAAAAGCTCGGATAGATGCTTCTGGTGCTCTTCATCACATTATTGCCAGAGGCATTGATAGAAATACAATCTTTCAGGATGATTATGACAGAAAGAACTTTATAGACAGGCTGGCTACCATCTTGAAT
>CBDAFK010000091.1:0-12374 GCA_965195235.1 uncultured Desulfobacterales bacterium
GGTTTGCAGGTGGCCGATAAAATGCCATGACACATTGTAAGATGACAAAGCGTTGAACTTTTCCCTGGCTTCCTGCATATAATTTTCGCCAAGAGTTGTAACTCCCGCGTTAATTGCCTCTCTCACTCTGTCAGCGGGCACAGTTTTGCTTACAGCCACAAGCCGGATGCTTTCGGGATCTCTGTTGCATGAAATAGCGGCAGTTTTGATCCGATCCATTATATTTTCCAATCTTTTCTTCAAGCTCTGGTCGTTTTCTATCATTTGCCCCCCTGCCTTACTTACCAGACATCAGAGGTCAGATGTCAGATGTCAGAAAAACTCAATACTCTTTGATCAAAAATGAGGCTGGATTATTAAGTATATCTCCTATCTCTGACCTCTGTCCTCCGACCTCAGACCTCTGATTTCAGACCTCCGACCTCCGACCTTCGACCTCTGATTTCAGACCTCCGACCTCCGACCTCTGATCACACCTTCCTTTATCAAAAATTCAATGACTTCGCAAACAGGCAGTCCCACGACATTTGTATAAGACCCGTTGATGCTTTTTACCAGAAAGGTGCCGAGCCCCTGAATGGCATAAGCTCCTGCCTTGTCAAAAGGTTCCTTTGTGTTAATATACCACTCGATTTCTTCGTCAGCCAGATTTTTAAAAAGAACTTCGGTTTTTATTGTTTCTGAAAAGCTTTTATTCCTGGCTTCGCAGCATATACAATAACCTGTTAGCACCTGATGGACTTGACCGCCAAGGCATCTTAACATTGATCTTGCCTCTGCTTTTGAGTCGGGTTCGCCAAGGACGGTGTCGCCTACGAGTACAATTGTATCAGCTCCGATAACCCAGCTCTCATGATAACTTTTTGACACATTGTAAGCCTTTTTTTCAGCCAGAACCTTTACATATGTTTCAGGTACATACGTTTTAGGCCCATAAGTTTCGGACAAGGACAAAGATACAGACTTTTCGTCAAAATTGCTCGGGATAACAGAAAAACAAAGTCCTGCCTGTTCTAAAAGATATCGGCGTCGCGGAGATTTGGATGCCAGAATTAATATTGGATCATCATATGATTTTTGCATTGCAACAAATTACCAGATGACATATTGTTTTACAAGTAGTGATTAGGGGTCGGGGATTAGAGGATTTTATTTTAACATTGAAAACCTGGTCCTTTGTGCCAGGTCAGAGATAGATGGCTTTGCCTTGGAATTTTGTGGCAAAATCACAAATCCCAAGCACCAATTTACAAATAAATCATAAATTCCAATATTCAATGACCAAAACCTTCCAGGATAAGACATTGTTTGGATTTTTGAATTTCGGTCATTGGGGATTGTTTGATATTTGGGATTTGATATTTGGGATTTCAATAATTCAATGAACTTCCAATAAAGCAAATCCCCTCTGGGGATAATCAAAGCCTGATCCTCTGGGCCAGGATTCTTTATAAATGGATACAATATCTGTAAGAGACAAATATGAACTGGAGCTGATGCCTATTGCCATAGGGGGAAAAAGGCTTAAGCTTTACGGGGTTAAAATAAACGACTTGTTTGTTGACAATCTTTTGCAGCACGGAGAGGAAGGCACCAATAGTTTTCCTTTCTGGGTTAAAGTCTGGGAAGCTTCAATAGTGTTGGCCGATCATTTAATTCAAATCAACATTCAAAAGGATCAGAAAATACTTGAAATTGGCGCTGGAATGGGGATCGCTGGTCTCTTCCTGAGCGCCTTTGGATACGACGTAACAATCACAGACTATGATGAGGACGCTCTGGAATTGTTGAGGATTAATGCAAAACAAAATAACTTAAACAATGTATCTGTAGTGAAGCTGGATTGGAACGATCCTGGTATAAAAGGAAAATATGATATTATCTGTGGTTCTGAACTGGTTTATAAAGAGGCAGATATAGCGCCGGTTATCAATCTTATCCAAAGATATATTCGACCCAAAGGGGTTGTATTTCTATCCCATGATTTACAACGCAAGAGTATGATAAAGTTTATTGAGATGATTTCAAGCAGTTTTGAGATTAAAAATGTCGTAAAAAGGCTGCGAGGAGAGGATGAACTTTATAAGGTTGCAATCCATACTCTTATCCCTAAATAGACAGAATGTTGAGGCAAAGCTTTCCCCCTTGCAATTTTCGAAAAATTAAATTAATAAAAAATAACGAAGCTTTTTTGCCTGGGTGGCGGAATTGGTAGACGCAAGGGACTTAAAATCCCTCGGAGCTTAGTCTCTGTACGAGTTCAAGCCTCGTCCCGGGCACCATAAAATCAAGGGGCCGGCTATTTTGGCCGGCCCCTTTTTTACGAGACCACCAAAAATAAAGCCCGATTTCGGAGAAAATATGGATTATAAAAAAACACTCAATCTTCCGGTTACAAAGTTTCCCATGAAGGCAAGTCTGGTTAAACGTGAACCCGAACAGTTAGCGGCATGGGAAGAAAGCTGTTTATACGATAAGATCAGAACTGAGTCCAAAGGCCGTAAACCCTTTATTTTGCACGACGGTCCTCCATATGCCAACGGCAATATTCATATGGGCACGGCTCTGAATAAGATTTTAAAGGATATTGTAATACGATCAAAGCAGATGACCGGTTTTAACGCTGTATATGTGCCTGGCTGGGATTGCCACGGACTTCCTATTGAGCATAATGTTGATAAAGAGGTCGGCTTAAAGAAAAAGGAAATTTCCCATGGCGAGTTCCGAAAGCTGTGCCGGTCATATGCTGAAAAATATATTGATATTCAGCGGGAAGAGTTCAAACGGCTCGGAGTCATGGGCGAGTGGGGAAACCCTTATTTGACAATGAACTATGGATATGAAGCCACAATAGCTCGGGAATGCGGAAAGTTCGCACTTAAAGGCGGCCTTTTCAGGAGCAAAAAGCCTATCTACTGGTGCTGCAGTTGTAAGACAGCGCTTGCCGAGGCTGAAATAGAATATAAGGATGAGTCGTCGCCGTCGATCTTCGTCAAATTTCCGTTAAAAGATAATCTTGGTCTGGAAATTCCGGTTTTGGCCGGCAAAAAGGTTTTTGTCATTATATGGACAACGACCCCCTGGACTATTCCGGCAAACCTCGCAGTAGCTCTGCATCCTGATTTTGTTTACGCTGCTGTTGACACAGGAAAGGGGGAAGTATTTATTTTGGCGAGAGACCTTGTCGAAGGTTGCATGAAGAGTTTTGGTTTGTCTGACTTTTCCATTCTTGCTGAAATTGAGGCAGGGACGCTCGAAGGCAAGCAATGTTTTCATCCTTTCTATAACCGTGAATCTCTGATTATTCTTGGCTCTCATGTGACGCTGGATGCCGGTACAGGCTGCGTTCATACTGCTCCAGGCCATGGGCAGGAAGATTATGAGGCAGGTCTTTCCTATGGATTGGATGTCTATTCTCCGGTAGATGACAGAGGCTGTTTCACTGACGAGGTCGAATTTTTCAATGGCCAATTTGTATTTAAGGCCAACCATGATGTGATCGCAAAACTCAGAGAGGTCGGAGCGTTAATTAAGGAGGAAACCATAGAGCATTCTTATCCGCATTGCTGGCGCTGCAAGAAGCCGGTTATTTTTCGCGCCACGCCCCAGTGGTTTATTCCTATGGACAGTACAGGCCTGAGGAAAAAGGCGCTTGAAGAAATCGACAAGGTAAACTGGATACCGCGCTGGGGCAGAGACAGGATCTACGGCATGATCGAAAACCGGCCGGACTGGTGTGTCTCAAGGCAGCGAACATGGGGCGTTCCCATTGCGATATTATACTGTGATAAATGCGGGAAAATCTACATCAACCAGGAAGTAATCGATCATGTGTATGCGCTGTTTAAAGAGCACGGCGCAGATATATGGTTTAAAAAAGAGGCAAAGGATCTTTTGCCGCAAAATGCTGTGTGCAGCAAATGCGGAAATGATACTTTTATAAAAGAGACCGACATACTGGATGTATGGTTTGATTCAGGGGTCAGTCATGCCGCGGTCCTTGAACAGCGTCCTGATTTAAAATGGCCTGCGGATCTTTATCTCGAAGGAAGCGATCAGCACAGAGGATGGTTTCACAGCTCTCTGTTGACGGCTGTCGGGACAAGAGGGGCTGCGCCGTATAAATCTGTATTGACCCATGGATTTGTCGTTGATGCAAAAGGGAAAAAAATGTCCAAGTCTATCGGAAATGTTATAGCCCCAGAGAAAATTATCAACCAGTATGGGGCGGAAATTCTCCGTCTCTGGGTCTCTGCGTCCGACTACAAAGATGATATACGCATTTCCGAAAGTATTTTAAAACAATTAAGCGATGCATATAAGAAGATCAGAAACACAAGCAGATTTATGCTCAGTAATTTATACGATTTTGATCCTGAAAATGACGCTGTTTCCTATGAATCGATGCCGGAGATCGATAGATATGCCCTGCACAGGCTTCAGGAATTAATCGAGCAAACACTGAAAGCCTATGAAAACTTTGAATTTCATGTTATCTACCACAGGCTTTATAATTATTGCACTCTCGATCTTTCAGCCTTTTATCTTGATATTTTAAAAGACAGGCTATACACATTCCCGCCCGAATCCGCGCAAAGAAGAAGCGCCCAGACCGTCCTCCATATTATAATTGATTCTATTGCAAGGCTCATGGCCCCTATTCTTTCATTTACAGCGGAAGAAATATGGCAATATATGCCTGACAGGAAAGGAAAGGAGGCAAGTATCCATCTATCACCCCTACCTGTTGCAAACAATGCATGGAAGGATGAAGGCCTGGCAAAAAACTGGGAGCGATTGCTTGATGTGCGTGGTCATGTAACAAAATCCCTTGAGGAGGCCAGGGCAAAAAAACTTATAGGGCATTCCTTAGATGCCTCGATTACTATATTTGCAGGTGAAGATTTGTATAACGCCCTTTACCCTTATGCAAAGGACTTAAGTTTAATGTTTATCGTGTCCCAGGCATTTCTGGCTAAAAAGGATAAGATGAAAGGAGACGTAGAGGGTGATGATATCGCAAACTTGAGAGTCGTTGTTGAGACAGCGGTAGGCGATAAGTGTGAACGCTGCTGGATGCATGATCCTTCAGTTGGAACAAATCCTGAGCATCCGACTATCTGCAACAGGTGCGTAGGAAATATATAGTGGAAGATAAAGCCAAATATATAAAACTTTCTACTATTACCGGTATGGTTGTAATTCTGGACCAGATATCAAAGGCCGTAATACTGCATACAATGCCGCTTTATCACTCCATAAAAGTTATACCGGGATTTTTCAGCCTTACTCATATTCAAAACGCAGGCGGCGCTTTCGGGTTTCTGGCAAACCAGAGCTCCGATGTGCGGTATATCTTTTTTATTATTGTTTCATCTCTTGCTATATGCGTGATCTTTTTATTGTATAAAAATACTCCAAAGACACATTCATTGCTTGCTGCAGGCTTTGCACTGATTTTTGGAGGCGCAATCGGCAACCTGATCGATAGATTCCGTTTTGGAAAGGTTGTTGATTTTCTTGACTTCTACATAGGAAACCTGCACTGGCCTGCTTTTAATATCGCAGACAGCGCAATCACCATCGGAATAGCTATTTTCATATTTCATATTCTCTTTAAAAAAATGCCGGAATAAACAATGCATCCAGTGCTTTTAAAATTAGGTCCCCTTTCCATCCATACTTATGGTTTTTTTGTTGCCATGGGTTTTATCGCAGGAATTTTGCTTGCAAAAAGCGAGGCCAAGAGACTTGGGGAAGATCCTGAAAGGATAATGGATCTTTCCTTTTACCTTTTGGTTGCCGCCATTGTCGGTTCACGCCTGCTTTATATTTTTATAAATCCAAAAATATTTCTTTCAGATATTCTGGAAAGCTTCAGAATATGGAACGGAGGGCTTGTTTTTTATGGGGGTTTTATCGCAGCGCTGATTATTGGCCTTAGCTACCTGAAGATAAAGAAAATGCCCCTGTGGAGAACGATGGATATAGCTGCCCTTTCACTCCCCTTAGGTCAATTTTTCGGCAGGCTGGGCTGTTTTTCCGCTGGATGCTGTTATGGCAAGGTCTGTGATCTACCCTGGGCAGTAACCTTCACAAATCCTGACACACTGGCGCCGATCGGCATACCTATTCATCCCACCCAGCTCTATCATGCCATAAGCAATCTATCCATATTTGTCTTTCTCTGGTTCTTCCGCAGACGCAAGAAATACAATGGCCAGCTTTTCTGGCTGTATATATTGCTTTATGCTGTCACCCGTTCCTTTATAGAGATATTCCGCGGCGATTTCAGGGGGGAACTTATTTTTGGAGCCCTGTCTGTTGCCCAGGCAATCGGAATAATAATGGCGCCCGTTGCAGTTATCATGATGGCAATTCTGAGAAAGAAGGGCTGACAACTGCGAGGAGTATCATGGATAAAAAAATCCTTGCAAGCATTGAAATCAGGCAAGGAGATATTACACAGATTGAAGTGGATGCCATTGTTAACGCTGCAAACAGCTCGCTTCTCGGCGGCGGCGGCGTGGACGGTGCAATTCACAGAGCAGCCGGTCCCGAGCTTCTAACTGAGTGCCGTTCCATAGGCGGATGTCATACAGGTGAAGCAAGGATAACCCGCGGCTACAAACTGCCTGCGAGGTATGTGATTCACACAGTTGGACCGGTCTATAGCGGCAAGCCACATGACAGCGAGCTATTAACCCGGTGCTATGTTAACAGTCTTAAACTCGCATCTGATTACAATCTGGCGTCTATTGCCTTTCCAGCCATTAGCTGCGGTGTATACAGATATCCAATAAATGATGCCTGTAAAATCGCAATAGATACCACCTGTAATTTTCTGAAAGCCGGCGGATCTTTAGAAAAAGTTATATTCATACTGTTTTCATCCGAATATTATAAAACCTATATGGATTATCTTAAACCTAAGTTGAGCGATTTATTGCGAAGATATGTGCCGAGATCTTGATGCATAAGGGTTTGCGAAAACCACAGGCATACCCGTGGATATGTCGAGGATTTTCGCGAATCCTTGATGCGCAAGAGATCGGTGCAGATCGAGTAAAAAATCGCTCAATTTAGGTTAAATCAATTTAATATCTGCCGGATTCGTAAAAAGCCGTCCATCATCCTAATAAAATCTATACTCAGCGCTGTCATAATTTGCGATTTTTTAAATTACATATTTTCTATCATGTATTTCGTTTTGGTGGATTCGCTTCGCTTAATCCACCCTACAAACTTGGCCATCTATTACAATCGTAGGGTGGATTAAAGGAGCGTAAGCGACGAATCCACCAAAGCAACTTTAACTATAGGCTATACATTTTGTTTATGAAAAAATACTGGCAACTTTTACAACCAGATATTGATGTGGTCGAAAAAATTCGTGGGGAGTTGCAATGCAGCCCTGTTCTATCAACCATTCTTGTAAATCGTAAAATTATTTCAAAAGATGATGCCCTGCTCTTCCTGAAACCTTCTCTTAACAATATGCGGCCTCCATGTTCGATGAAAGATATGGATGCCGCTGTAAAGCGTATCTATTCAGCTATAACAGGTCATGAAAAAATATTAATCTTTGGCGACTATGATGTTGATGGAATCACCGCAACAACAATCCTTTTCGAGTTTTTACATTACACTGGAGCAGATGTTTCATATTATATCCCCCACAGAAACAAAGAAGGATATGGCCTTCACACAAAACATATAACAGATTACGCAATACCAAACAAAATAAACCTGATGATCACAGTTGACTGCGGCTCAAGCAGCAACAATGCTGTAAAAACAGCATCGAGTTCCGAAATTGATGTAATCATTACAGATCACCACGAAATACCCGACAAACCATCCCATGCCGTTGCCGTATTAAATCCCAAGCGTCATGACTGCCCGTCCGGTTTTCATGACCTTGCCGGTGTGGGAGTGGCTTTCTATCTTCTGATCTGCCTCCGAAAACACATGCGCGACAATCATTTCTGGCAAAACAGGCCGGAACCCAATCTGAAAAGCCTTTGCGATCTTGTAGCTCTTGGAACCGTGGCCGACATAGTTCCTCTTGTTGATGAAAACCGCATATTGGTAAAAACAGGACTTGAAATAATAAATGCAGGCAAGCGATGCGGCATAAAAACGTTGATAGAATTTAGTGGAATAATCCGCCTGCAGCGGACTGTGGACACAGAAGATGTTGCCTTCAGGCTGGCGCCGAGGTTAAATGCTGCGGGCAGGATCGATCATGCTTCCACTGCTGTTGAGCTCCTGATGGCAAACAGCCTTGAGACCGCGAGACAACTTGCCCAATCACTTAACAACATGAATATTAAAAGGCATGACATTGAACAAAAGATAATGGATGATATTTTCGAATATTTAAAAAATAATCAGCATTTGCTTAAAAACAGTTCGCTGGTTTTATCAGACAATGGATCAGATAATGCTTGGCATGAAGGAGTTCTTGGCATAATTGCATCCAGGATGGTAAAAAAATACTTTCGGCCTGTGATACTTATCGCAATAAAGGACGGTATCGGCAAAGGATCGGCCAGAAGCATACCGGGATTCAATATTTATAATGGACTTATGTCATGCTCTGATCTTCTTGAAACCTTTGGCGGCCATTCAATGGCGGCAGGGCTGCAAATAAAGGCCGAACATATGGATATATTTCAAAAAAACTTTGAAAGCACTGTTCAACAGATGACCACGTCCGATGATTTCGTGCAGACAATTTCCATCGATTATGAGCTCAATTTTGACGACATTTCAGATGCCTTAATCAATGAACTTGAAACCTTAAAGCCGTTTGGCGCAGGCAACCATGAACCTCTCTTTATGGCCAAAAATGTCAGGGTAATGGATTCAAAAATCGTTGGTAAAAACCACAGGCGCATGCTTTTAAACCAGTCCGCCGCAGGCGGGACCGGTAATTCCTTTAATGCCATCCATTTTAATGTAGATACAAACAAAAATCTGCAAGAACACTTTGATCAAATTGCGTTCAGGCTGCGCTGGAACTACTGGAACGGGAAAAAAACAGCTCAAATTGTTATTGAAGATATTCAGTAGAGACAGCCTCCAAGGAGATTCCATCTTTATGCTTGGGCTTAAGATCATAATCCTTCTTTTTGCCGTTAATGCAGCCCCTCCTGTTGTTGCATTTTTATTGGAAGATAAATGGAACAGGCCAATCGACTGGAACCGGACATTTTTTGATGGAAAACCTTTGCTGGGCCGCCATAAGACTATCCGTGGAATTATTGGAAGCATAGCAGCAGGAATTTTATCAGGCTGGTTTTTGGGGCTGCCGTTCATTGTGGGGTTCTGTATAGCGTTTTTCTCAATGCTGGGAGATTTGCTGACCAGTTTTTTTAAAAGAAGGTTTGAACTGGCGAGCGGCACTGCGGTACCGCTCCTTGATCAACTATTTGAGGGCCTTTTTCCTCTGTTGTTTGTTAAGTATTATTTTCTATTGGATTGGGCTCTAATTGTTGTATTACTTATCCTTTTTGTTCCAATTACATATTTTGGCGCCCTCTTTTTTAAGAAAGAAATCCTGCCGGTGCCCCATGAGAAAAATCTGCGCCTTGTAAAATCCCGCACCCGTTTCAGGGCATGGCGCGCATGTCACATTGCTCTTCCCCCTTTGCAACGCTATCTTAATTTTGAAAATATTATCTATCATGAATGGATAATAACCGGTTTTTTAAAACTTATCAAGAAGTACGATACAGGTGTTCGTAACGCATTGGACGTGCGGTTTCGCCAAATAGAATTGCGATTTTCGGATCTACCTGTCTCGTTTGATTCCTACCGCATACTCTTTATGTGTGACCTTCATCTTGACGGCTTACCTGGAATTACTGAACGTGTCATCGATATTGTTTCGGGTGTAGAATGTGACAGTTGTATTATAGGAGGGGATATTCGGTATGAAATGTTTGGATCCTCATTTCTGGCTACTCGACGGCTGCGGCAGATAGTTAAAACCATCAAGGCAAAAGACGGAGTTTTTGGAGTGCTTGGAAATCACGACTGTATTGAGATTATTCCTGATCTTGAGGATGCCGGCGTATGGATGCTTGTAAATGATGCCTATCCTTTGAAGCGTAACAACGAGACTATCTGGCTGGTGGGTGTGGATGATACGCACTATTATAGAGCGCATGATCTTAAATTGGCTTTCAAGGAGGTGCCTGAAGACGCATTCAGTATCTTTGTAGCCCACTCGCCCGAGGCATACAGAGATGCCGCTCAATACATGGCGCGCTTTTATCTTTGCGGACATACCCATGGAGGGCAGGTTCGCCTCCCCTTTTATGACGGCCCTATTATTACGCACAGTCGCGCTCCAAGAAAAACAGCCAGCGGCCTGTGGGAATACAAGGACATGTGTGGTTACACCAGCTCCGGCGTTGGACCGTCCGGAGTGCCTGTCCGTTTTAACTGTCCTGGGGAAGTTGTTCTTTTTACCTTAAAGAAAAGCACAAATGACTGTATTGACCAGCGTCTGTGCCGGCAACGCCCAAATGCTGCTTGATATTACTTCGGCAATTAAATACCCCAAAGCCGTCATTCCGGCCTGTCTGCCGTGCCTGCACAGGCAGGCGAAAGCCGGAATCCAAAAAAATACGCTGGGTATTATTTTGCCGTGTTAATAAATATGTCAACATGTAGTTTCTCCTTTTATACTGGTCCCTTTTTTACTTTTTTTGACACTAAGAATAAATGGGCTAAAATTCTCCATCAATGATGTTCATGAAATTACGGCGTATCAGCTCCGCACATTGCTGACTCAGTTTACGTGTCAATTGCTTCTGCTCTTTTTTTTCAAGTCCATTATAGTCATCAAGATAGTCTTTGAAAAAGTCATCAAGTATATCTTTTGAAAAAAGTTGTATGAGTTTGCCGAATTCCTTTTGCCCAATCGGCCCGATTTTTGATAATACGTTGCGAAGCCGGTTTTCTGTAATAAGGCTCCCCATCTCGTTAAATAGTTCCTCGCCTTTTTCAGACATTGTCATCTGAGGCTTTTTGGGCCTGTCTCTTGCCTTTGCTTTTTCCGCCCATTTCTCATTCTTGTTTTTAAGAATTACTCTCGTTGTATCATTAAGAAATTTGGGAATCACCGGTTTTATCACAACCCCTTCGCACATGTTGTCTTGTAGTTCGGGAAGATCCAGCCATATGGAAATCTGAGAAGGAAAGCTGTTTGAATATTTCAAGCATTCTTTAAACGTACCCCTGAAAATAGTTTTTGCATACAGAAAACCGGCCTTCTCCATGACCTGGTTGAACTTATCGATATCAATCAATTTGCCGTCTATCGCCACATCAATGGCATAAAACTCGTTGTGCGGTGTGTAAAAAATACCTTTCTGAATTCTTGTGGCAGAAGTATCCTTTTCCACATCCTTGTGAGTATATGTTCCGCCAATTAATTCACCATATACAGCCAACTCACTAAAATCGCAGCCTTCTTTTTTTAAAATCGCGTAGAGCTTTTTGACTCTTTCCCTGTTTTTGCCTTCAACCGGCATATAGTCATAAAAGTCATCTTTTATAAAACCGCTCCTCTTGGCAGATTTCAGCTCCTTTCCGTCATACCAGAGAGAAAGATTGGCGCCATGCGCCTTTTCCTGAACAACAAATTCGCCTTTGTCTAATTTTTCCACAGCAAGAATATCAAGAAACTTTTTGCGATAACTATTTTCAATGTCGAAATATTTTCTAAACCTCATAGTTTCTGTCCTTTGCAGTGGCTTACGACCCCTGCGTTCCATCTTTTCTGTCGCACCGCCTAACACCTTCTCGACAAAATCGCTGTCTCCCCGTATCCGTTCATCACTCTTAAAGTGGACATTCATACGTCGCAACGATTTCAAAACACCCCAGCCTCCGGCGCTTCGGATCAGTCCGCCTCCGGTTAATTCCGGTTTTGTCCCCTCTAATATCCCTTTTTCAACAAATACTCTATATCTTTTTCGAGCAGCATATTTTTGTTTGCCAAATAACGCCAAAACTGTATCAGTGTCCTGCCACTCGCACTTTTTATTGCCTATCCCCGCCAGGGCTGGGTGACCGCGTCGTAAAATATCCGCCTTCGTTCAATGCCTCGACAGATAATATGATGCAATGCTCCCGGCGCGTCAATTCCTGCTTTTCTTGGCATAAACAATCACATACCACACTTTAATATGTTATGAAACGCATAATTTCATGGGCGTCCCCCTGCCTGCTGGGCGTCCCCCTGCCTGCCTTTATTACTGCGTAAGTGCCAAAATTTATGAGAGGTATAGGATATCCCTTTTATGATTTGACACTAACTGGTTGGGGCTTTAAGATGAGTTCCAGACAAGCGCATA
>CBDAFK010000092.1:0-15047 GCA_965195235.1 uncultured Desulfobacterales bacterium
CAGGGTAAACTTTAGATCATTTTAGTCGCTTCACACTTGTTAAATTTAAAAATTTTTAACCAAAAAAGCACAAAATACATAAACGCCTAAAACAATATTTTATACATATCCAAAAATGAAAACAAAAATGACCATAAAAAACCAGAAAGGAGCAGCGGCTGTTGAGTTTGCCATTGTGGCTCCATTGCTGGTTTTGCTGGTTATTGGAATTTGTGAGTTCGGTCTGCTTTGGTACAACTCGCAAGTTATTATCAATGCCAGCCGGGAAGGGGCGCGATCGGGAATAGTTCAGAGAACTGATTCAGATGGGAATCCTTTATATAACGCTGCTCAAATAGAAGCTGATATAACAAGTATAGTTCAAAACTATAGTAGTCAACGACTTATTACCTTTGGTTCCAATAGTCCGCCATCTGTAAGTGTATCTGGAGAAAATGGCGCTTTTCAACAACCCCTTCAAGTGGATGTAACGTATAATTATACTTTTTTGCTTCCCTCCCTCTTTGGTTTTAGCACGACAAAAACATTAACTGCTACGACAGTAATGAAAATGGAAGCAATAATTTCGTAGTTATATTTTTTTGATGAAAGGCTTCAACGAAAATAGGAAATAATAGTAAAACCGTATCCATAACAATGAAAACGAAAACCATAATAAAAGGCCAGAATGGAGGTGCGATAGTAGAATTTGCCATTATTTTGCCTATATTGATTTCACTCCTTTTTGGAATTGTGGAATTTGGTCTGCTTTTATATGATCAACAAATTATTACCAATGCCAGCCGGGAAGGAGCGCGGGCCGGGGTAGTTATCGGGCTTGATAGAAGCACATCAGAAGAGCAAGATATAAGTAAGAGTGTAGCTGCAACCTACTGTTCTGATTATCTTATTACATTTAGTGACAATGCAAATCCCTTAACGATAACCGCGACTTCTACAGGAACTCATTTTGAAGATGAGCTTACAGTTACAGTAACATACCTCTATGATTTTTTGGTTCTTAAAAGTTTTGGGCTCGGTCCAATTTCTTTAACAGAAAGAACGACCATGAGATTGGAGTAGATAAGTAAAGAAAATAATTAGGAGAAGAAAATGAAAATCAACCGTAAACTAATATTGCCGATTAATAATCAGCGAGGGCTAACAGCAGTTATTGTAGCCATCGCGATTGTTATGCTTATAGGCTTTGTTGCCTTGGCAGTAGATATCGGTTATATTGCGGCAACAAAAAACGAGCTTCAAAATGTAGCCGATGCTGCGGCATTGGCCGGAGCTGGGGAATTGGGAAACCAAAATTTAACTACTCCGGGTTCCATTATTGAGACTCAAATCAGAGATGTTGCCATTGCCGCAGGACATGAAAATAAAGCGGCCAGGCTGCTTATCACAATTGATGATAATGATGTGGAAATTGGAACCTGGGACCGAGACGCTACCCCACAATTTAATAACAGTCCGCCATCCGGAACCTTGCTTACTGCAGTGAAAGTAACTGCCCGTAGAGACAGTGACTCCAAATCAACCGAAGGACCAATAACCACTTTTTTTGCAAAAATATTCGGTATTGATACTGCTGATGTCAGGGCAGATGCAGTTGCTTCATTGAGCGGGCCTAACGAAGTCGGAGAAATTGAGCTTCCTATCGGTATTTCCAATGCATGGTTTCCAGACAAATGTGGAAGTGTCGTCGATTTTACAGATACAAGGGACAGCTGTGTGGGGTGGCACAATTTTACTGAATCCCCTACTACACCGAATATGGCGGATACAATTCTGGGGATTATACTTGGGGATGAGGATTGTGGCGGCGTACTATGTCCTGATGGGCAATATTATGGTCAAGATTATTGGAATAATGATCCTGTGCTATCCGCAATTGATCCAAGCAAAGTGCCTGATCCGTTTGATTCAGGGACTGTAACAGATGCAGAAGATTTTGACTATACAGGGGGAACTGTCGGAGCTTTATTCCTCGCAACTGGCGGCTTACCTCCGCCTATGCCTACGCTTTTTGAATATAAGAAAACGCGTGATAATATTCCAGATGAGGTAAATGCTATACTCCAAAGAGAAGGTCATCTAGATACCGATTTGACATGGACAACCCTCGCACCAGTTTATCTCGACACAGCCGCACCACCAGACTGCATGAACCCGAGTGGGGATATAAGTATTGAAGGATTTGCCGTTGTTCAGGTTTTTAATGTTAATCCTCAACCCAGTATGACTATGGATGTTTGGATCTATTGTGAATTGCTCACATGGGAAGGTCGAGGAGGAGGGTCAACTACCGGCAATGTCGTCGGTAACATACCCAATTTGGTTGAATGATATGTTTCGAATATCTATTGGGATAACTTTAGAGTTCAAAGTTCTCCAGAAATAGAAAGTTATTGCTCATCAACCATATGAGATCATTAAGTATAATGTTCTCAATCTGTTATAAGGATTTTAGACGATTAAGATGGATAAGAATGTTAATATTCATAGCATAAATCATAATAATATATAAAGTAGCATAACCTCATAACAGCAAAAAAGGAAAACACTGTGGCGGAAGAGAAATTATCGGTTAAGTTGGAGATAAAAGATCAGAAATTGAAAAGTCAGTTTGAAACGGCTCTTAAGAAGGTCGGGGGGTTTAATATTCAGGGGCTGACGTCTAAAGAACGATCCGAGCTTTTAATTTTTGAACTGGGAGATAATGTCGAAAAAGAAATTCTTTTGATCCAGGATATGTTAACTTCGGGGGAAGTCGGCGAGGTCTTTTTTGCTTCGCCCCATTCGGACCAGGCTGTGCTCAGGCAAGCTATAAGAATCGGGGCAAGAGAATTTTTCAGCACACCGGTTGAAGATCAAGAAATCAAACTCGCTCTGGAAGGATTTGAAGGAAGAAAGGAAAAAGAAGCCCATCGTAAAACTTTCAAAGACGGAAAGATTATAAATATAATGGGGAGCAAGGGAGGAGTGGGGACAACAACAATTGCCGTCAATCTGGCGGTCAGTCTGGTTGAAAAGAAAAGTGTCCAATCCGTGGCATTAATTGACATGAATCTTTTGTTTGGGGATATACCCCTTTTCCTGGACATAGAGCCGAAGTATAACTGGAGCGAAATTACCAAAAACATTTCCCGCCTTGATGATACTTTTTTGAAAAACATCCTGTCCGTAGATAGTTCGGGAGTATGTGTCCTCCCATCCCCGAGTTACTTGAGTAATCAGAATATGGCAACGCCTGCTATTATCGAGCGCCTTCTCATAGTTATGCGTAGAATGTTCGATTTTATCATTATTGACAGCGGCCAGTCTCTGGGGGATATCTCTTTCAAAATTCTGGAAATGTCGGACACGGTTATGCTGATTTCTGTTTTAAGCCTTCCTTGTCTATCCAATACCAATAAGCTTTTGAAAACATTTTCCGATTTTGGGTTTCCCAAAAAAGAAAACATTAAAATTATTATCAATCGATATTTAAAAAAATCGGATATTTCCGTCAACGATGCGGAAATTTCTTTGGAAAAAAAGATATTCTGGACAATTCCCAATGACTATCAGACAACGATAACCGCCACAAACAGGGGCAAAGCCCTTGCTCAATTTGCACCCCGGGAAGAAATTACCAGAAATTTCCAAAAATTGGCTTCCGAGCTGTGTCCTGAATCCGAAAAACAGAAGAAAAAGGGGTGGAGTTTTTTGGGAAGGCGATAGCTTTTATGGCAAAAAATATTTGCAAGAATTCACGGAGTAGTTGAGTTAGTGGAAATTCGAAATAACAATGACCGAAAGTGGAAATTCCAAATAACAAAACACAAATAACAAATAAATTCCAATGACCAAAATTCGAAATAACAAACAAAAGAATAAAAAAAATGGCTTTGGCCCTTGTTTGTGATTTGGTGCTTGTAATTTGAGATTTAATTGTAATTTGGCAACAATCCATGACAACAAATGACCATTTCATGACTGTCTATGACAATCTATATAAAACAGGAAGGTTATAATTCAAATGCGTTTAGATTATGATACAGCGTCTGGCCATAGGGAACGCGCATCGGATGACTATTTTGAACTGAAAACCAGAATTCATGATCGTTTACTCGATCTTATGGATCTGACGATGATTGATTCTATGGATCAAAATCTTGTCAGATCTCAGATCAGAACATTGGTGAAGCGGGTTCTTGAGGAACAGGAAAACAGGGTTCCCCTCAATTTAACCGAAAGAGAAAATCTTTTTTCGGAAATAGAGGATGAAGTGCTGGGACTCGGTCCCCTGGAGCCATTTCTTAAAGACGATACGATTTCTGATATTCTGGTCAATAGCTACAAACAGATTTTTATAGAAAGATTCGGCAAGCTGGAACTATCAGAATCAAAGTTTAAAGACGATGTCCACTTGATGAGAATTATTGATAAGATTGTTTCATCCGTAGGACGCCGGATTGATGAATCTTCTCCCATGGTGGATGCCCGGCTTTTTGACGGTTCCAGAGTCAATGTTATCATTCCTCCTCTGGCCATAGACGGCCCTACTATGTCTATCCGTCGCTTTGGCAAGGATCCGCTTATGTTAAAGGACCTTATCCTCCTGAGATCATTTACCAAAGAGATCGGAGAGATAATGCAGGGAATTGTTAAGGCAAAATTGAATGTTCTCATCTCAGGGGGTACGGGCAGCGGAAAAACAACCTTATTAAATTGCCTTTCCCAGTCCATATCCGAAGAAGAGCGGATTGTCACCATTGAAGATGCTGCTGAATTGCAGCTTAAGCAGGAGCACCTGGTCAGGCTGGAGAGCCGGCCCGCGAATATTGAAGGCAAAGGCGAGGTAACGACGCGGGACCTTGTGAGAAACAGTTTAAGAATGCGTCCGGATCGAATTGTTGTGGGCGAGGTCCGGGGGGCAGAGGCGTTTGATATGTTACAGGCCATGAATACCGGGCATGAGGGATCTCTAACAACGATTCATGCCAACTCTTCCAGGGATGCTCTAATGCGCCTGGAAAGTATGGTTGCTATGTCCAAGCTGGAAATTTCCAACGAGTTTACAAGAAGATTTATTTCTTCGGCCTTGGATATTATTATCCAGATTTCTCGTTTTCCGGATGGCACGAGAAAACTTCTCAGCATCCAGGAGATTACCGGCATGGAAGGCAATATTATCACGCTGCAGGAAATCTTTTCATTCAGGCAAACCGGCGTTGACGAGGACGGAAAGGTACAGGGGCACTTCAAGTTTCATGGTGTCCGACCCAGGTTTCTGGATAAATTTATCGTCGCAGGTATATCCGTTCCTCGTGAAATGTTCGATCCGGATAGGATTTTTGAAATATGATCCATTAAAAAGATGAACATCGAACACCCGCCTGCCATGCAAAGTACTCATGGTCAGAATAATAATTGTAGCACTAACATCAACTTTATAAGCGCTGCAGAGAATCTGCACAAAGGCATTGCGGGCAGGTCGAACGTCCAACATCGAATGATGAATGGGAAAAGATAAAGAAACAGAGGTCAGAGGTCTGAGGTCTGAGGTCTGAGGGACTGAAGAAAAATGAACATCGAATGTTGAATGTTGAATGGAAAAAGAGATGAACATCTGAAAAGAAAAAGAAATAGTCATTCAAAGTTGGATATTGGATTTTTAAAAACAAATAAAATTACGGAGCGAAGCGACATCATTATTCGACGTTGGATGTTCGATGTTGGACGTTCATCTTTATATTTCTTGGAGAATTCATGCTCAAAAGGACAAAACAATGAATATCCTTATCCTTACAGTCGGCATTTTTATCGTAGTTGTATCGGTCATTGAATTAATTACTTATTCCTATAGAAACTCAAAAAACCCCGATCGTCCCAGAATTCGAAAACAACTCAGGAAAATTTTATCCGCCAAACAGATGGATGAATTGCCGGATCTTATGCGAAAACGGGTGTTGAGCGAAATTCCGCTGTTAAATAAAATCCTTTTGCATATTACTATGATTGAGCGCCTGGATCGATTAAGATATCTGGCAAATGCCCGGTTCCCCGCAGGTTTTTTCATATTGCTCGCTCTTTTTTTTGCAGGTGCCGGCTTTCTTGGCTTTTATTTTTTGAGAATAGGGACAACACTGTCTGTGATCTTTTCGATATGTTTAGGCGGCCTTCCTTTCCTTTATCTTTACATCAAGAAAAATCAAAGGATGAAAAAATTTCAGGCTCAGTTGCCCGAGTCTTTGGACTTGATGGCCCGTTCCTTGAGGGCCGGTCATGCCTTTTCAACCGGCATGAAAATGGCAGCCGATGAATTTGATGATCCATTGGGTACGGAATTCAGTATGACCCTGGACGAAATTAATTTTGGGCATGGTAGTTCCGATGCACTGAAAAATCTTGCCCAACGGGTGGAATGCAAGGACTTGAACTTTTTTGTGATTGCCGTGATTTTGCAGCAGGAAACCGGCGGAAACCTTGCAGAGATTATGGAGAATATTGCTTATCTCATCCGCGAAAGATATAAACTGTTCGGTAAGGTCAGAACACTGGCTGCCGAGGGAAAATTGTCCATGTATGTGCTTCTGGCTCTTCCTTTTTTTATAATAGGAGCCCTTTTTATTGTTAACCCGGCATATATTAAAATATTGTTTATAGAACCGCTCGGAAGAATAATGTCTGGCGTTGCCTTGTTCATGATGCTCTTAGGCGCCCTGGTGATGAGAAGGATGGTTAATATTAAAGTGTAGCTGGATACTGGATACTTGATGCTGGATACTTGATGCTGGATACTGGATGCTAAATCCGGAAAAAACAAAAAACAAAAAACAAAAAAATCTCAATGACCGAAAGTGGAAATCCCAAATAACAAAACACAAATAACCAATAAATTCCAATGACCGAAATTCGAAATAACAAACAAAAAAACAAAAAAATGGCTTTGGCCCTTGTTTGGAATTTGTGATTTTAGACACAAAACTCCAAGGCAGAGCCATCTATCTCTGACTTGGCCCAAAGAACCAGGTTTTCGATGTAAAAATTAAAACTTGTAGAGGTCATTAAAGATAATGAATATTTCAGTCGAATATTTTCCTATTATTATTTCAGGTATAGTCTTTTTATCCCTGGTCCTGGCAATCGCAGGCATAGTGATATTTTTGCGAAGTTATGCAAAAAAACAAATCCTCTTGGGGAAAATTAAGCAGGATGCCGGGGAAACGGCAGGGATGCCGTCAGAAACTATACCCACACAAACACGTGGGGGGATCCAAGACCGATTTCTGAATTTTTTAGGCAATATAGGTAAACGTGCACAGCCTATTGACAAATTGATAGATTATACCAAATTGAGACCTGTTTTTCTTAAGGCGGGCCTACACCGGGAAAACGTACGAGCTGTCTACTGGGGGACAAAATTACTCCTTGCATTTTTTCCGGCGTTTTTGGTTTTTCTATATCGAGTGTTGATTCCTGGTGCTCCGATCAGTGCGGCTCAAATGGTGACCATCCTTACCATGCTGGCAATTTTAGGCTATTATATGCCGGATCTCTGGCTGCGATTTAAAATTGCCAGAAGAAAGGAAATAATTCTAAATGGTTTCCCGGATGCACTCGATCTTCTGGTTGTCTGCG
This sequence comes from uncultured Desulfobacterales bacterium, assembly GCA_965195235.1. Lineage (GTDB taxonomy): Bacteria > Desulfobacterota > Desulfobacteria > Desulfobacterales > ETH-SRB1 > Desulfaltia. The sequence continues at coordinate 7,612 of CBDAFK010000092.1, forward strand.
TGGAAGCAGGGATGGGCCTGGATTTAGCGATTAATCGGGTTGCAAAAGAAATAGAATTGGATAACAAAGTATTAAGCGGTGAACTTAAACTTTATAACCTGGAAATGAGGGCCGGAAAGTTGCGTAAAGATGCCTTAAGAAATCTTGCCATGAGAACTGATCTGGAAGAAGTGAATAGTCTGGCGACGCTGCTTATTCAGACGGACAAATTCGGCACCAGTGTAGGACAGGCTCTAAAAGTATATTCAGAGACTATGAGAGTTCAGAGATATCAGCGGGCTGAAGAAAGGGCCGCAAAGATTCCGGTAAAATTGATCTTTCCCTTAATTTTATTTATCTTTCCGGCTCTGTTTGTAGCGATATTAGGTCCGGCAGTTATTAATATCTATGAGGTAATATTCAAAGGAGCTGCTTTAGGGTAAAGAATTGGCATTAAAAGAATCATAATATAATCGTATCCGTTCACGGAGTAATTGAGTTAGTGGAAATCCCAAATCCCAAACAAAAAAACAATCGCTTTGCCTCCGGCCCATAGGGCCTACGGCCCGGAGGGAACCGGTTTGGAATTTGGAGTTTGAGATTTGTTTGGAATTTGATGCTTGAGATTTGTGATTTAATTGATCTTTGGTGCTTGGAATTTGTGATTTTAAAAAATATATGAACGGTTACTTGTAATCTTAGGGGCTTCGTGTCTTTGTGGCTGAACTATTAATAAAAGTGTTCAAAAAAGATATTTTTTTCAACATGTTGGTAACACTTATGGTCATGGCCGGGGGAGTATCCGGATGTGCCCAGCAACAAAATAATTTGCGCAAGGATTTATCTGCGCAGAACATGTCAGGTTCCGAGATTGAAAGATTAGGGGATATTTACTTTAACCAGGGGAACCTCCAGCTTGCCCTGATAGAATATAATAAATATCTTAAGCTTGATCCAGAAAATACAAGGGTCCGGTATAAGAAAGGTCTTGTTTTTCTCAAAGGCAAGTCTGATCAGGTCGCCATTCGGGAATTTCAGAAAGTAATAGATAAAGATCCGGCGTATGCGCCGGCTTTTCAGGGGCTTGGGCAGGCTTATTTTCGTTTGAAAAAAAATGAAGAAGCAGTAAAGCATTTAAGCAAAGCTGTTGAACTGGACCCAAAGTTATGGAAGGCACATAATCTACTGGGAATTATTTATGACCAACAGGGAAAATATAATCTTTCTGCTCTTGAATATAAATCCGCCATTGCATTGAAGCCTCGCAAGGGGTTTTTATATAATAACCTGGGGATATCTTACTCCCTGATGGGGAAATATGAAAAGGCGGTCCAGGCTTTCAATAAAGCGTTAAAAATTGACAAATCTAATGCCAAAATTTACAATAACCTGGGTATGGCGTTAGCCAAGCTTGGCAGATACCAATTGGCAATGGAGGCTTTTAAAAAAGGCGGAGATGAATCAAAGGCTTATAATAACATGGGGTTTGTTTACCTGAAGATGGGAGAGCGGGATAAGGCAATTCGCTCTTTTGAGAAGGCCATCGAGGTCAGGCCAACATATTATTTGAAGGCAGGTGAAAACTTACAAAAAGCCAAAATGGATCGCGAGGGTGAACTGCCATCCGATGAACACGGTAAAGCCTTAATCGAGCAATAACGCTCAATTGAATAGTATAGGAATATTTTTTGGGACACAGATGAACACAGATGGTTAAGATTTTTAAATTAAAAAATGATAATATTATTTGTGTATACCTGCCCGCTTGTGCCTCGCATGGCAGGCGGGTCTGCGAAAATCTGTGTCTTATTTAACTTGTACTGGATGTAAGGAGAGAGAATTATGAAAAGAAATGCAGGCAGTTTCAAAGGATACTTTTGCTTTGTTTTTGCGCTATCATTACTTTTATGTTCCACACTCGCTTTTGGTGCAACCATGCAGGTTCCGGGCGATTACAAAACAATACAGGCAGCCATTGATGCCTCAGTCGATGGTGATACAGTACTCGTTGCCGACGGAACTTACAAAGGCAAAAGAAATAAGAACCTGGATTTTGAAGGTAAAGAACTAATTGTGCAATCAGAGAACGGCCCTTCGAAAACCATTATTGATTGCGAAAATGACGGCAGGGGATTCTATTTCCATAGCGGTGAGTTAGAAGACGCTCTGGTATCCGGTTTTACCATTACCAATGGACGGGTTAGGGATCAGGGCGGCGGAATTTACGTTGTCAACAGCGCTCCCACCATCACCAATTGCATTATCGTTAACAATACCGCCAGCACCAGCAGCAAGACCAGCCAGGGCGGCGGGATTTACCTTGGGAATGCCGGCTCTGCAACCATCGTCAATTGTGTCGTTGTCAGAAATACATCCAATTACGAGGGCGGTGGAATATATATCTATAACACTCGCGCAAGCATAATCAATTGTACGATTACCAGAAATATCGCCATAAACGGCGGCGGTCTTTACGTCAGGCACAAGCCCGCCCCAGTTTTTAGCAATTGTATTTTCTGGGGCAATACCCCCAATGAGGTGGTTAAAGATATTAAAAACACACCTTCTCCTAAAATTTCATTCTCCATCGTCAAGGGCGGATATAGTGGATATGGCAATATGAATAAGGATCCATTATTCGTGGGGTTAGGTGATTTCTATCATCTTGCAGATAAATCACCGGCAATAAATCGCGGGACAGGAAAACAAGCGCCTGAAATAGACATTGACGGTGATAAAAGGCCCGAAGGCAAACGCATAGACATAGGGGCTGATGAGTATGTGAAAAAATAAATACTGGATGCTGGTAATCTTCCATTTCATACTCCACCCTGGTCCCTGGTAACTGATAAACTGATATACCTGGTAAAGTCTTTTCCCGGTTTTATTATTCAGATATCCTATCAAAAAGCTGTCCAGCCAGCCAATTCCGAGGTATTTTTCATGTCGATACCCTTTTAACGTGGAGAATTTAGTTACATCACCCGATGAGACCTGTTTGATTATTATCGTATCTTTGAAATGTTGAGTGTTTAAATTTAGTATTTGTCTTTTCGTGGCTTCACGGGTTAATACACACCCTGAAATCAGGATGCATGTAAAAAAAAGGATTGCTGCTTTTTTCATTTAAAACCTAAAAAAATTGCCACAAAGGCACCAAGACAAAAAGGATATATGTAACCGTTCACAGGTTCAGAGTTCAAAGGTTCAGAGGTCCATGGTTGAAAGATTCAACGTTGAACGCAGAACCCAGAACAGTGAACCTTTTTATTTACATTTCCACAAAGTAGATGTCCCACGCAGTCGATAAAGTATCTTTTGTAAGTTCCGGTTTTAGACCGTGATAACGCGCACTGTCTATGATAAGTTCTATAAGGTCACGGCAATGGCAGGAGGTGAACTTGATATTTTTCTTATGATAATAGTTTTCGATGAGATGATTAAACACATCGTTATTGAAAGCAATGCCGTTAGAATCGCATACCCTTTGAAAAATTTCTTTATATTCACTCAATTCCGGGTGATCAATGCTAATTTTATAACGAATCCTTCGTAGAAAAGCATCATCCACCAGTGAGCGGGGTTCAAGATTTGTTGAGAAGACTACCAACTGGTCAAAAGGAATTTCGATTTTCATTCCGGTGTGAAAAGATAAAAAGTCGGTTCTACGTTCCAGGGGGACAATCCAGCGATTCAAAAAGTTTTGCGGATCCACCTGTTGCCGTCCAAAGTCGTCAACGATAAAAAGGCCGTTATTTGCCTTCATTTGTAACGGCGCTTCATAGAATTTTGATATTTCATTGAAGTCGAGATCGAGAGATTTGAGCGTCATTTCTCCTCCCACCATGACGACGGGTCTTTTTACGAGAACCCATCGCTGGTCCACAGTGTTGGCACTATGTTGTGGTTCAACGGCCACATGGCTGGCCTTGTCATAGGTCATGATAATTTCTCCTTCAGTCAGCACGGCATACGGTATGTAAATGCTTCCCGGCAAAATTCTACCGATGGTTTCAGCGATGGTTGTCTTACCGTTACCCGAAGGGCCGTACAAAAAGATGGCCTTGCCGGAGCTAACTGCAGGCCCGATGTTTTCCAGAAACCGTTCATTCACAATGAGATTTGAAAAAGCATCTCGAATCCCTTCCGGGTCCACAAAAATGCTTTTGATTGTCTGCATTTCCACCATGTTTCGGTAATCATCGAAAGTTACGGGCGCCGGCCCAACATATCTGGAGATCTCCAGGAGACTGGATGCACGTTTTAGACCGGCTTCGGTAAGACTTAACCGGTAGGTAAGTTTCAAGAGCTGACTGGCGCCTTTTACCTCAACAAGTTGGTCATGTCGCAGCCTGTCAATGGCCTCACCCACCACGGCTAAGGTAAGTTTTGTTCGTGCTGCCATTTCCGGAATGGAGAATTCTCCCATGTTCAAAGCATGTTTGCTTATCAGGTCGACGATGAAAGAAAATTCAAGGCCGGTTTCCTCCACAGTTTTCGGAACGATCGGGGCACTCTCAAAAAAATCTTTTAGATCATCCTCATCTATAAACCCCAGAGCGACCATGTTGCTCCCGAGTCTGCCACCATGAAGTCGCTGGCGATCCAAAGCCTTTTGAAGCTGCTTTTTAGTTATTCGTTTTTTATCAATTAACCTTTCACCAAACAAAAGCCCGCTCATAAGAACTCTCCCTTATTTCTAAAGAATTTAAAAGTTTAGCCACGAAGGCACTAAGACACCAAAGATTATAATTAAACGTTCAGCCACAAAGGATGAATGGGGGACGTTCGTTCCGAATGTGCCTGGTTTGTTTTATGGATATCCCTACCTCCCTATCCCGATGTTAAAGCTCAATATCTCTTTGCCTTCCACTATGTGTTTTCGTGGGGTGCATAATTCTCCCACCTTTGTCTTGAGATCAAAAATTACAACATATCCTTCATCAGCTTGCTCGGTCAAAAGATATTTCCCGCACAGTTGATCAATTGCTTTTTCAACAGTCTTATCAAGACTTGAACGGTTTATCTTAGTCTCAATAATGTATTTATGGCCCTGGTAGATCAAAAGGATATCGATTCTCCCTAATCCCGTTGGAGTCTCAAGACGAAGTTCGCCTTTTCCTCCCTCTACAAACTGATACAGCCAGGCACTGAGCAGGAATTGTCCTGTCTTCTCATACGGTTTTTGGCTCGCGTAAAAAGCGTTTACGCCTATCTGCATGATGTATTCCTCAAAATCAGAAAGGATGGCTTCCATGTTTAAAAAACCATCAGAAGTAAAATAGGCTTTAAGTGAAGTATCTGCGGTTGCCCCGGATTCGTGAAAAAAAGCCTTTAAGAATCGTCTCTTGTATATAGCGTTGGCCACAACAGCCTTATCATTTTTCTCATTGATCAGACCATATTGTTCCAGCCAGGATTGGTCCTCATCATCGGGATTATAGTCAACGCCGTTGAATGTGATCCTGACAAAGGTTTCTTTGTACAATTTTGCTTTTTCAAGAAGATTATCAAAGTGGCTGTTTCTTTCCTTAAGGAGATGCTTTATTCCCTTTTCTACATCTTGTGCGGTTATCGGGTTCGTGGTTTCCGGTTTTATGTCAACCGTCAGAATGGTGCCTATGCGGTTTACCAGCCAGGGCTGGCCGGCTGTCTCATCAAATACTTTTTTTACTGCATCTTCAGTAAAGGGCTGGTTGGTTTCCTCTGTATACTGGCTATAAAGGTCACGGACGTTCTTTAGAGTGAAGGGCGGAAGTTTTACCTGGTCAGCGATATTAAAGGGGGAGACGCCCCCTACAATCAGTTTGGTGATGTTGCGTATTCCAACTAAACCTACGGAGTATAGGGCTTTATCGATCTGCTTTTTGTATTTTTGATACAGCTCTCTTAAAGTGGTCAGGAAATTTTCGAGTTCACCAATCGGTATCCCATCAAATTCATCAATAATTATGATTATTTTCTTTGGCGGGATGACCTTGTTCAGTTTTTCAAACAACTTTCGGAAAGATATATGATCGGTCACGCCATGACTGTTTAAAAGCTCACGCACAGGCTCAATATTTTCACAATGAACGTTCTGCAATCTGTTCAGAAGTTGTTCGAAGATTGACTCCTCGATCAGGCTGTAAACGGTTGCTTTTTCCAACTGTTTGTAGTCCTGGAAACTAAGAAGGATGGCCACGTAGGAGGTATCCTTCTCCAGTTCATGGCAAAAGTCCTCAAAAAAGGTGGTCTTTCCGCTCTGTCTGGGGGCAAATATGGAAAAGTACCTCCCCAGGTCAACCAGTGTCTTAATATCCTGACGTTTTGTATTAGTCACATTTTCCAACTCAACATGGTATGACATTTTTGGATCAACTGTCCCTGAGTCTTCAAACATCCGTTTTGGTTTTTTATAATTCATTTTTCCTCTTGTTTTTCTTTTCTTTCGACGAGTTGATTATGCTTCTGAGCTAAATTAGGTATTTAATAAAATTGTATAATAATGTCAATTTGTTTTGACTGAAGCGCCATCAGTAGTCTGTCATAAGAAAAATAATAAATATTTCAGACAGGATTACAGGATTGACTTGATTTTATAAAAAAAAGAGTTGATGCAGTTCCTGTATATCATAAATTCATATCCTGGAAATGGCTTTTCATTTCAAACCCGTGGGAGTGGCTTTCAGCCACGATTTTCGAGGCAGGATGCCTCTCCCACAACCAAATAAGTATTGAATGTATAATAGCAAAAGGGGTGTAATTCATGACCGTTGGTAAAATCCCCCTAACCCCCTTTAAGAAAGGGGGAATTATTGATTAACAGGAAATAAATAATCTTGTTTATCCTGTTATCCTGTCTAAATAATATGATCCATTTGGGAGAGAAGCGAATAATCTTCCCGGGTCTCGGCGCTGCCGGTAATAAAAGGTTTGATTTTAAGAGCTCGGCCATCGCTCGATATCATCAGGGCTCCATTTTTGTCAGTGCGAAATATACGGCAATTATTTTCATTATATCTTTTTAAGACCGGTAAATGCGGAAAACCAAATCTATTTTTCCAGCCCGCCGATATTATTACAATTTCCGGGTTGATCTTTTCCAAAAACATAGCTGTGCTGGACGTCTTGCTGCCATGGTGTGGCGCAATAAGGACTGTGCTTTTTAATTCATCCCCGTGAGTTGCAACAATATTCCTCTCTGCGCAAGCCATAATATCCCCGGGAAACAGAATCGATTTTGATCCAAAGCTTACCCTTACAACAAGGGAATTGTTGTTAAGGTTCCGCCATTTTTCATTCTTTGTTTTATCAACGTAATCTTTTGACGGATAAAGAATTTCAAGCCTTGCTCCATTTATTTCATAACTGCGCGGCATGTCTTTAAATGCAATTATTTCTATCCTGTTTTTCTTTATAATTTCCATAAACTCGCGATAACTGTTTATATCTGCGGAATCGCTGTTACACCATAA
>CBDAFK010000093.1:0-3517 GCA_965195235.1 uncultured Desulfobacterales bacterium
AGCTATTTGGCAGCGATAGAGCTAAGGCATAGTGGAGCAAAAATAGCGTCAGAGCTAAGGCTAAGTGAGAAAAGTGTTAGCAGGTGCATAGAGAGAGGGAAAAAACTCGTTGACAATGATAAAAAATTGTTAGAATATCTGCAATAAGGTCAGAAGGTAACAACGTCCCCCATTACACGTCCCCCATTACAGATTTGCACAGATAGGCACAGATAAGTTTAAAAGAAAAAAGCAAAAAAAGATCAGCGGTAATCTGCGTAAATCTGTGGCAAAAAGAATAAATTTAGCTGCTGATTTATGAGAATTTTTGCTTGACATAATACAAAAGCAGGCTCTATTATGGAAACGGGGATTCCAAAAGGGAAGTATATATGGAAACAATAACCCGCTTTTTCCGGGACACAAAACAGAGCTTTTTTTTGTTTGGACCACGAGGTACCGGGAAATCTACATGGGTTCATGAAAATCTAAAGAACGCCCTGTTTATTGACCTGCTCGCGCCGGAAGTTTTTCGAGCTTACTCAGCCAAACCGGAGAGACTGCGTGAAGTTTCTGAAGCATATAAATCAGGAGGCACAATTGTTATAGATGAAATTCAAAAAATACCCGAGCTTTTGGATGTGGTTCATCAGCTTATGGAACAGCGCTATGACTGGCGTTTTATATTGACAGGATCAAGCGCAAGAAAGCTGAAACAGACAGGGGTCGATTTGTTGGCAGGACGTGCGGTGGTTAAAACCATGCATCCGTTTATGGCGGCAGAGCTTGGCAGCCTGTTTTCTTTGGAAAAGGCCCTTACTATAGGATTGATTCCTCTGGTATTGGGCGCGCCAAGCGCAAAAGAAACAGTCAGCGCTTATGTCGCTCTTTATCTCAAAGAAGAAGTTCAAATGGAAGGTATTGTCCGTAATATCGGCGCCTTCAGCCGGTTTTTGGAAGCCATCAGCTTTTCCCATGGAGCTGTTTTAAATATCTCCGAAGTTGCCAGAGATTGCCAGGTTGAGCGCAAAACAGTTGAAGGTTATATTTCAATTCTTGAAGACTTGCTTCTATCCTTTCGCATACCTGTTTTTACAAAACGGGCCAAACGGCATTTGTCATTTCATCCCAAATTTTACTATTTTGATGCGGGGGTTTTCAGGTCGGTCCGTCCTGCCGGCCCAATAGACAGCCCTCAGGAAATCGACGGAGCTGCATTAGAAGGCCTTGTCGCTCAGCATCTCAGAGCGTGGAATTACTATAGTGGAGGGAGCTGCAATCTTTACTTCTGGCGGACAAAATCAGGAAATGAAGTTGACTTTGTGGTTTACGGAAAAGACACTTTTTGTGCCATAGAAGTTAAAAACACGACAAGAATACAATCAAAAATGCTTAAAGGTTTGATTGCTTTTAAGGAAGATTATCCTGAGGCACAAGCCTGTCTGTTGTACCGTGGCAAAGAGCGCCTTAAAATAAAAGATATCTTGTGTATGCCATGCGAAGAGTTCCTGATGAACCTGAAACCAGATAAAAAAACAGTATGCGGTATGAAGTAAGGAGTAAACAGAGCAAAGAATTATTTTAGCCACGGATACACGCAGATACACACTGATAAGTTAAAATACAAAAAAAGCACAGCCGCTATTCTTGGTTTTTATAAAAAAAATCCGTGTTAATCTGTGTAAATCCGTGGCAAAAAAAATTCAGCCACGGATACACGCAGATAAACGCAGATAAACGCAGATAGGTTAAATAAAAAGAAATCAAAGAGATAGAGCTTTTATCAAAAAAATCAGTAGCGCCTTTGCGTGAGACATATGACGCAACCAACAACAAAAATTCCCATTTCGTCAATCATCCTTGATGAAGATATTTATCCGAGGAAGGGAATTGATCCCAGGCGTGTCGGCATATTCGCCGAAAACCTCCGGGACGGCTTCAAGTTCGAGCCTATCGAAGTGGAACCGGCCCCCGACAAGCCTGGTAAATACCGCCTGTTAGACGGCGCCCACAGATGGAACGCCTATAAAACCACCGGAACAACAGAGACCGAAGCAGTCATAAAGAACCTCGACGGGACAGATCCGCTGCTCTACGCCGCAAAAAAAGCCATCGGCCCGATGCAGTTGACAGAAGACGAGGCAAGAGACACAGCAAGGCGCGCCTATACAAAAAACCCCTCTCTGTCATCGGCTGATATAGGAAAGGCTATCGGACGCGCGAGACGAACGGTGGACTCATACATAGCCGACCTTCGCGCCGCAATCCAGATGGACATCGACATCAAGATATTCCGTATGAATCGCCTCGGCATCCCACAAGACCGGATTGCTCGGCGATTAAGTATTCCGCAGAGGACTTTATCTGACCATTTAGCGAAAATGGCAACACTGCCAAATTCAATAAATAGCGACCTATCCAGAGGCTTCTCAGCCTCTCAGCTACTAATTTACCAATGGATGTTCCGCCATTACTGATCTGTTAAACGCAAATACCGCCAACAGAGAGAACTTAAATAACTTTTCCGCCTCCTGGCGGATTATTCTTCATCACTTTCATCAGAAAAGTTATGAAAATAAAAAATAAAACATCCTGCCTGCCCTGTAGCTCCGGGAGATGGTACTGGGGTAACATCCTGTGAATCCTGTCTAACAAATGATTTTAATTCTCTTTCAAATGGAGTTAGTCCAGTTAGTCAAGGACGTCCCCGAGGATTCGAGGACGTCCCCGAGGATTCGACTAATGCTCGTGTGATGTCTATTGAGCTGCCGGGCAATCTCTCGCAAGCTTAAATTGTTAAGGACTAAATAGGTGATGACATAGCGTTCTTCTGATGATAAATGTGAATAGGACATGATGGGCTCCTTCTGATTTGTGGGTTGGTCGTTCTCCTCACAATACCAGATCGCCTGTCATGTCTGCCACTTATTTATGTGGTGCACTTTGGGTTTGAATTCACCCATTCAATATACGTCAAGTGGTCCCTTAGGAGGAATTAAAATGAAGAAAATGATCAAAGCAGAAATTTATAATGATGGAGAATATTACTGTGGAAGATGCCTTGATTTTGATGTCTTCACGCAAGGCAAAACCCTTGATGAAGTGGTTAATAATCTAAAAGAAGCCATTCAACTTCACTTTGAAGATGATCGGTCGGATCTTGCGGATTTTATCCCAGACCCTTCACTTTTTACTATGATGGACTTGGGTGAAATCCATGTCTAAAAAGCTGCCTGTGATATCCGGCAAAAAGCTTATTTCCTGTTTAACCACGATGGGATATCGAATTGCGAGACAGCGTGGAAGCCATGTTAGACTTGAGAAATCAACGGAAGCTGGTGTTCATAAGATAACGATTCCAAACCATAATCCTATTGCAAAAGGCACTCTGAATGATATCCTAACAAAGGTCTCTGTTTGGAATCAGGTACCCAAGGAAAAGCTCATTGATCTGCTATAACTCGTATTTCGGAAGTAAAAATCGTAACATACTATTAACCTGGCAAATATATGCTATAAGCACAGTATGAAAAAATAG
>CBDAFK010000094.1:0-4874 GCA_965195235.1 uncultured Desulfobacterales bacterium
CCCAAAAATTTCCGAAGCTGATACGATTAAGTGGATTTTATGCTGGTTTACCGCAGGGATAACCATATTATCCGGTCTTCATTACACTTACATAGGCATGAACTTGATTCAGAATGCTTCCAACAATAACAGGGGGAATACTACATAAAGAATTGTTAATTTTGAATGTTGTCCGCCAAAGTACTCTGGCGGAGGCAAAAAGGAGCATTTTTTCAAAGGTCTCACCTTGACAGGGCAATTAACAGGTGATATCAACTACTTCTAAAATATAGGCGCGTAGCTCAGGGGGAGAGCGCTACCTTGACACGGTAGAAGTCGACAGTTCAAATCTGTCCGTGCCTACCATAAAAATCAACAGCCTGCCTGCTTTTTGTTTTTTGGAAGAAAAAAAACTATCGGGGTCCCGGCTAAGCCAAGTAATGCACTCACAGTAAAGGCCGTTCTAAGGCCGAAAATATCTGCCATCCATCCGACAAAAATAGTAACAGAAGCTGTAATTAGAAAACTTATACCCATATACAGGCCATTTGCGGCACCTCTGCAGTTTTTGGAATTATCCTGCACAATGGCAAGTTTCACTGGTGTGCCGGCAAAAAGACTGCATCCGAGAAATGCGAGTATGGGCAGTGCCGCCCACTCAGGAGCATAGATAAGGGCAAGCATCAGAATTGATGAAGTCGGAATGGCTATCAAAAGAACAGCATGACGTCCTATCCTGTCGCTGATTGTACCACCGAGCAGAGCGCCTATTGCTCCGGATAATTCAAGTACTGCCAGACCTGCCCCGCCAAACCACAAACTCTTTCCTCCAGCTACGAGGTATGTCGGTAAAAATGCGGTAAGTGTTCCACCCATAAAGGCAGAAGAGATCATTATACCAGCAAGCGGTATCATGACACGGCGCAGGCTACGCCATATTTCCAGCAAATTGCCATTTTTATGTTGTTTGACCGGGCCTATGACAGGAATCACATCTTTGAGCTTTATATGCAGAAATATTGAAGCTAAGATACCTGCAATCATAACAGGATAGCTTCCATCAAATCCCCACATTGAAACAGCCCAGACAGCAAGAAGCGGTCCAACTGTTCGAGCCAGTTCACCTCCAGTCTGCCAGAAACTCATCCCCCTGCCAAGATTTGCACCTGACACACGGACAATCATGACCGGCCCTATGACATGAAAAACTGCTGCGCTTGTTCCTGCAATCAGCAAAAGAACGCATACCATTGCATAGCTTTGCGCAACACCCAGTAAACTCATTGTAACTGCCGTGAGTGCAGGCGCCCAGATTGCAAGGTAACATATATTTACACGGTCAGATATAATACCAAACAATGGATTCAGAATAGAAGGAATACGAACGAAAACTGTAAAGGAACCGGCCAATGCCATAGAGAGGCCGAATTTATTTATAAGAAGTGGTAAAAACGGTGCAAGAAAACTGGAAAAAAGATCATGGACAAAATGTGCACCTGAAATGCTTAATGCCTTACCGGCCTGAAATTCTAATTTTGTCTTGTCCAATTTTAATTCCACTTTAAATATAATGCAGGATGTTAGGGTCGCCTGTATGGGCTTTTCCTGGCAACAGCACAAAAACAACAAAGGCATGAGAAACTTATAATCTGAAGAATGCCGCTATCTCCTTTTTTATGGATTTAGCAGCTTTAATCCTGTTTGGGATTCAAACGTTCTGGTACCGCTTGTTTCCGTTAATTCAAAAAGTATGACTTCCATTATGTGCCACACCTTAACGCCATTGCGGATGCATCCGGTTGTTGTAAATGTTTTTCTGCCACAGGCCATGTGCATATGAAGCGTTGGATTGCCCTCATCATCCGGAAAAATGGTTCCAGTACCTGTTACCTCATGAACATCGTTAAGGATATGCTCTATTGGCTCTATGGTTTTCATGCGTCCATGCTTCGGCCCTACCACAAGTTTACTGCCTTTGTCAGCTCCTCCGATAATGATTAGTGCTGCAGCCTTAATGGACTCCTTGCGCGCGAACCTTTCAATCTCTTCATGAACAATATCTCCGTCTTCAAGACGTATAACAAAAATACGCCCCTGTTTTGCCTGTGAATATTTCATATTGAATTCCCTTGATAAGGCATACGTTTTTCACAACTGTTTCCTATTGTACTTTCACCCTCTTGAGTCAAAAAGCAGCGCCTTTCAAAGGTCTTGTTTTATTTGACACCCGAGTTTCAATCCTCTATATTTCTTTTATCATAAAATTGATTTCTTCACAATCAGAGATCAGTGTCTTATTTTATGTCTTATTTTATAAGAAGGAGAATAATATCTATGCGAATCAGATCGATAATGATTAAAAATCCTATTACCATTTCTGAAAACGCTTCGATACAGGATGCTCTTGATCTCATGAACTCTCATTCCATACGACACCTGCCGGTGGTAAGAAGCGAAAACGAGTTCATCGGTTTTGTCACTCTGACGGATCTGAAACAGGCGTTTATTCCATCTATGGTATCGGATCTGTCACTGAAAGATATCATGATAAAGAAGCCGGTTCTGCTCCACCCTGATGCCGATATTGAAACCGCTGCTCAAATTATCTACAAACACAAAATCGGCGGAATCCCTGTGGTTAAAAATCAAAAACTGGTCGGCATTATCACGATAACAGACATTCTTGGGGCATTCATTAGTATGATGGGGCTGTTGACCAATAGCACTCGTGTAGATATAGCTCTTGGCAAAAAACCGGACGCTTTTCAGGATGTCTCCCGCATCATACAAAACAATGGAGGACAGATAATAAGTGTGGGAAGGGCAGCACACAGAGCGGATGAAAATATTTACTATTTCAGGTTGGGACCATGCAATATGGAACTGATTGCAAATTCGCTTCAGAAGAGCGGGTATAAGATTATCGACACGGGTTAAAAAAAAAGGGGGGTCCCAAAGGCCACTCTACATTGTCCTATTTTGCTCTATTCGTAATCCTTGGGCACCGCGCAAATCATGACTAAAGGCTCGCTTGCCGATTTGTTCTTATACTGGTGTTTTTCATTAGGCAAGACCAGGACAAAATCGCCCTTTTTTACCTCGTGTTCTTCTCCGTTTTCAGTCACCAGGACGCCATGACCCTCTATGATGTAATTCAAATGTTCTGGAGGGTGTCTGTGATAAGGCGTGTGTCCGTTTTGCTCAATGGTAAATACCCGAAACGAGTATATGGGTGAGCCATCATTCCTTGATATGGGAATTTGCTTCCAGACATCCTTTGTGCCCTCCATCGTAACCTTTGTCTTGTCGATCTTATCCAGATTGGTTATTTTCATATCAAAACTCCAAGTACATTTTCGTAATTAACCTTATGACGCCTTTTTTTATCACCATGAAACATTTCCTGCAACACATCAGCGATTTGGTTCTGATCAGCAAGCCCCGCGCACACTTTGTGCATAATGTCCCCCTTCTTTTTCTAAGTCTTTAATTTAGTCAATAATTTCTCCCTTTTGGCTATAATCGCCATATAAAATACAGCCAATTAAGCAACCATTTATACGATTTGGCTTGATTTAAACACTTTAAAAACAAGACTTTTGAAAAATGCTTCCCGCTGTCACCGAAATTCAAGCTTAAGCTTCCAGCCCATTATTATGCATAACCTTGAAAATCCCGAAAAGTCTGGACGCCATCTTAGCCAGGAAGTTCCGTCCCCTGGTTTATTATTTCCACATACCTGGCATAGCTGAAAATCCGGTTGCGCTTTGCGCCCGTCAATTCCCTGACAATGCCAAGGCGCTTCAGAGACCCAAGGCAATTGTTGACCGTGGCCGGGGTGATACCTGTCTTTTCCGCCAACCACTTAGCAGTAGAGATCGGTTGCCCCATTAACACCCGGTGAACGCGCAATGTTGACGCTGCTGCCCGGCCAAGGCTACTGATTTTGTCACAGTCTTCACTGGCCAAATCGACAAGCTGTCTGGTTGTGTCCACCGCCTGGGTAGCAGTAACAATGATCGCCTCTGCGAAGAAGTCGAGCCAGGCTTCCCAGTCACCGGTCAGGCGCACCTTATTAAGCAATTCGTAATAATACTGCCGGTGTGTTTTGAAATAGAGGCTCAGGTAGAGCATCGGCTCACGGAGTACTTTTTGTTCACACAACAGCAACGTGATCAAGAGTCGTCCAAGACGACCGTTGCCATCGAGAAACGGGTGGATGGTTTCAAACTGCACATGGGCCAGGGCGGCCTTGAGCAATGCTGGAACAGGTTCCGGCTGATCATGCAGAAACAATTCCAGCTTTCCCATGCACTCCAGCACTTGCAAGGCCGGCGGCGGAACAAATGCCGCGTTGCCGGGTCGGGTGCCGCCGATCCAGTTCTGGGTTCTGCGAAACTCACCGGGAGTCTGATTACTGCCCCGTCCCCTGGAGAGCAACACACCATGCATTTCTCTGAATAGACGCAGGGACAGCGGAAACCCCTCGGCCAACCGATTCAGACCATAATTCAGGGCAGCCACATAGTTGCTCACTTCCCGGACATCATCCAGCGGCACGCCGGGCTCCATATCCAGTTCAAAAAGCAAAAGGTCGGAAAGCGATGACTGCGTCCCCTCGATCATGGAGGAGAGAACCGCTTCCTTGCGTACATACATATAGAGAAATAAGGAGATATCCGGCAGAAAGGTGGAGATGCTATCCAGCCGCCCGAGCGCAAGCAGGGCCTGGTCAAACTTGCCGCGCAGCTCCGGCGTCCACTCAATTGGCGGTTTTGGCGGCAGCGGAGCGGGGATAAAGGCTTTGGCCTCCTCGCCAACTGTTGATATTGTAACGTAATGTCCCTGGAGATCTCGTTTCATTGTTCCGCCGCATCCTAAAATAAGGCCATCTG
>CBDAFK010000095.1:0-8876 GCA_965195235.1 uncultured Desulfobacterales bacterium
CAATTTTGGAATATTTTGCAGTATAATTCAGTAACATTTTACCTCCTGAAAATGTAATCGGTGTCAAAGCTTGAATTGTGAATTAAAATCATTTGTTAGACAGGATTAACAGGATTTTTTGGATATTTTTTTGTATTTGAACTTTCCGGAAGAAATTTTAAATGAACAATCGGCTGCGCCGAAAAGAGAAAATTTGTTTGGCGTGGCATAGCTCTTTTTTATTGGACCCTCCAAGGCGGACAGGCAGGATTAACTGGATTGTCAGGATATACTGTAACTCCGGGATGTTGGCACTTTGTCACTTTCCGCGTTGTCGGGACATCCTATATCACAATTATGTTTTATAAATATTGTCATGGTGGTCAAAATCAAGCAATGTTACTGTCTTTTCTTCCTCGTTGATTTCATATACCAACACAAAAGACCCGCCTATATGCACCCTCCGCTTATTTTGCAAGGGTTTCCTTAAGGGCTTGAATCGGCAGGGATCATCCAGTATTGTTTGGACTTTTCTATCTATCAACAGCAGCATTTCCCTGTCTTTCTTTTTAAGCTTCTTAAACTTCCTGTCAAGATTTTCCTTGATTGCAAGTTTATACATTTAATCCATATCTTTTGCTGAAGTCTTCGACCATGACTTCTTTTTCGAAGTCAATATCTTTCATCCGTAAGATAAATTCATCACGCAACTCAGGCTCTTCCATAAAACTTTTCTTTATCAGAGCCACGTCGCGCTTTAAATCAACTACCATTTTATAAATGTTTTCAAGAGTGATGTTTTGTTGAGCAAGCATCTGCTTAACCTCCTTTTATCTGTTCTTCCTAAAAACACATCCAGCCATAAAAAACAAGAAATTTTATCCTTTCAACAAAAAATGCAGAAGAATCGGTACGTTGTTACATTATGAAGTTATAAACCTGAACCGCAAAAGGCGTAGAGAACGCAGAAAAATCAGTTTTTGACACCCCAGAGGGTACCATGTCTAACGGGACAAGGCGGGGTAAATCATTGGTCATTAGGCATTGGGCATTGATTATTCTTGAATCCTCGGGGACGTCCTTGACTAACTGGACTGACTCCATTTGAAAGAGAATTAAAATCATTCGTTAGACAGGATTAACAGGATTTTTTGGATATTTTTTATATTTGAAATTTCCGGAAGAAATTTTAAATGAACAATCGGCTACGCCGAAAAGAGAAAATTTCAGTCCCGGGGTCAAACCTACACTCTTCACAGTTTGTTTGTCTGTCTACAAAGAGATTGCCGCGTCGCTGTCCACCACGCTTCGCTCGCGGCTAAAGGCTCATCCTCGCAATAACGACAATAAGGAAAGCCTGACCCCACTAATTTTCAACAAGCCATTTCCAGATGGGAATTACTTTGATTTTATCCTCTATGGTGGTTTCATCATCCCATGTTATCAGCGTGCCTGTGGAAAGTGAAAGTTCATCCATCGCGCTTTTCAATCCCTGGAGTTCTCTTTCAAAAGTCTTTTTATCCGACATATCCCAGCATACCTGAATCAGTTGCGCCTCGCCTGAAATTCTATGCCGCGCAAAGAAATCAGTTTCATGCCCGTCTTTTGTATTGACATATTCCGCGTCATAACCACAGCGTCGCAGATGCATAAATACCATGGTTTCCAGCAAGGGGCCGTAATTATATGAATTGCGAAAGGTCATGGCATTTAAAAGTCCGGTATCAATTGTGTAGATTTTAGCCGGATTAATCAGCCTTGATTTTTCAGAACGACTGTGAATTGGAACTTTGTAAAACAAAAAAGCATCGGTCAAATGGTCAAGATATTCATACAAGCTGTTTTTGGTGCATTTGATCGACATGCTTTTCATGGTATTATAGAATTTATTGACGCTGAACTGTCCGCCGGATGAATTCATAATATGACGGACCAGATGTTTAAGCACCTGGACATTGCTGACCTTATGGCGCTCGACTATGTCTTTTAACAATACGGAATCAATATAGCCCTGCAGCACTTCAATTCGAAGATCGCGATCCAGTTTCTGTACTTCGGGGAAGCCTCCGACTTCAAGATAATCGTTTACGGCCTTGCGCAGTATGGAGACGGTGTTCGCGCCAAACGTTTTTGGCCTGCCGGAAAAGAGCCCGTGAAATTTCAAAAATTCTTCAAAACTGAATGGGAATATTTCTACCGGCAGAGAACGTCCCCGCAGTGTAGTGGCTATTTCGGAACCAAGCAGCTTTGATGATGAGCCGGTAATAAAAATCTGAAGATTTTCCGTATCAAGCAGGCGCCTTATGAACATTTCCCATTGGTCTATCCGCTGTATCTCATCAAAGAAAAAATTACACCGGATATTGCGATGTTCAGGATATTTTCCAAAATAGACATCAAGAATTTGCTGAAAATTACTGACGTTAAAGTCAAGCAGCCGATCATCTTCAAAGTTAAGATAGAGTATCTCTTCTTTTTTTATTCCCGAGGCAATCAGTTCTTCCATTTTCTGATAACAAAACCAGGTCTTCCCCGATCGCCTCATACCTGTGACGACATCTGCTTTACCCTTTATTTCAGAAAATTTTCTATCTCTGATTACCAGCTCAGGCAATTTCCGTTCATGGAAATCATCAATAAGTTGCGAGATTATATTTTTCATAGCAGACATACTATCTCTTTTTTAAAGATAATGCAATTACTTTTTGTCTCTTTTTTAAAGATGGTTAATGGGGTTTAAACTTATCTTTTATTAGACCCTCCGGAGGCGGGCAAGCAGGATTTACGGGATTTTAATTAGCCGCAGACTTACGCGGACTAACGCGGACAGGTGGGTAGGAACATTGTTACCTTCTGACCTTATCGCAGATACTCCTGATTAAGCTTCTTGAGTATTTCTTCGATTTCTTTCTTAGAAATATCATGCTTATCCCCCTTAAAATATGCTGCCAACATATAAACAGTGATTTCTCCTGATTTCCAGAGGTAAATCGACCGAAAGCCACCGCGTTTTCCCTTCTTAACATCGGAACTTGCAGTTCTTACTTTCCAAATCTCTTTGTTCCAGCCAGGGATCGAATCCCCGATGGTTGGATCTTCTTCTATCGCCTGGATCGTACCTGCAATGTCATCCTTAACCCTCCGATATTTCTTTTTCAGTATTTTCATGGACTTCTGGAAGGTTTCGGTCAAATAAACCTTATAATTCATCCCAAATTTCCTTCCATGGTTTGATTCTATCTAACTTAATGTCCTCTAATCCCTTTTTGACCAATTTTTTAAATTCAACTGACTGAGAAAGAATTTTTGTTTCCTTACGGTCTTCAAATTCTTCAAGAATGGCAAGGATCTTCTTATAGCTTTCTATGGGAAGAATAACAGCAGTGGCATTACCTTTTTCATTGATCACATATTGTTCACCTTTCGATGTATTCATTAGATCATCCTCCGTATGTGATAGGGCGTCCAGTGGAACGTCCGTGATTTTGTGCGTTTCTATCCTTAAACAATATAAACTCATTCACAAAATTAATCAATTGGCATTTTGTATGAGGCATTTCCGGGCATTTCCGGGACATCAGTTTATAAGTTTCTCATTTTTGTTGGACCCTCCAGAGGCGGGCAAGCCCCAGTACCATCTGCCGGAGCTACGGGGCAGGCACAAATAAACACAAACTTTTTTTTGACAGGATTCAGTATAATTTTGAATGGAAAAGGTTTTTGAACCGCTAAGCCGCTATGGACGCAAAGGGGTTTTTATTTTTCCAGATCGGGACGGACGATCTGGCCGGAGGGGACGCTGATGACTTGTGGCTTTATGTCTCCTTCCACTATGGCAAAATTTTATGACCACCGATATTTCTCAAATAAATATGATCATCAAATTCCTGGAGTGTAATCCTAATATCCTTATCAATAGATATTTCCCACACCGGAGGATTTTCATTCTTCAAAGCCTGCACTTTTTTGTATCTTAGAGATGGATGCCTTTTGTTTTCTATAAACAACTCAAGTTTGTTTTTTTGTCTTTGATCTTAAATGTTTGTTGTATTTTCTCAAAGATTTCTCAAAACCCAGAGAATATTTAAGCTTCATGTAGCTTGCTCTCAATATTATTAAAAAGTTCTTCAACGCTTTCAGCGCTCTTTATATCTCCGGATTTATAATCTTCCGTTGCATGCTTTTCAGCGACTTGCCATGTACGATCATAATAGCGGGCTTCATCTGAGGGAAATTGCTTATTAAAAACTATGATGACTTCCATTTCCTCATCAAAAGGCACTTCTTCTAAGGGCAATATTTTTCCTCTTCTATAGATTCCTTTTATTGCTGTCTGAGCCATAATAGCACCTCATTTCTTTTCATTTAGCTTTTCTAACATCAATACCGATAGGTGTTAAGGTAGTTGTCCCCCGGACGCTTTCGAGGCACTTTCGGGACGCTCATTGGCGCGCTGGGGGACGACGGCGCGCTGGGGGACGTTGGTAACTTTGTAAACTTATTCATTAAGAAGTCCCTGCTTTTTTAACTGCATTCCCCTTCCCCACTGCTTTCTTGACGCCAACTCGACTGATTCCCAGAAATCTTGCAACCTCCGCTGCTGGATGTCCTGTCTCTTCTACAGCCAGCCAGGCAACCAGCGATCTGGTCAGGCTACGGGACGTTCTCAACTTTTAAACTTATTTTTTATTTTGACAGGATTTACTGGATTTTTTGGATTATTTTTTTGTATTTGAAATTCCCGGAAGAAATTTTAAATGAACAATCGGCTACGCCGAAAAGAGAAACTTTTGCAAAGAGACCAGAGGGGGCGCTGGTGCTTAGCTACGCTATAAAGCTTTTAATAACTGCTCATATTTATTATGGTCACCAATCCAGTACCAAATCACTGACTTATCATTTCTTACAGCAAGCGCCCGATAATCCATTGGTACGTAATAGGGGACGGGTACGTAATAGGGGACGCTGTTACATTATGAAGATAATGTCAGATATTCGCCTATAATTTCTGGCTTGCATGTACATGGGGACGTTATGCAATTATGCGTTTCTATGCTTAGAGACTTTTGCACAACTCCACAATTTTGGTTTAAGTTTTTGGTATCACATATGCACTTTGTGGATGGGGAAAAGCGTTTCAATTTGATTTCATTGACAGGATTCTTTTCAGTGCTATACGATAGACTTCCATGTCTTCCCGCTTGTCGATTGCAATAACTTTAATGATATGGTCAATATCCTTATAAATAATTCTGATTCGCTTCTTATCAGCGTACAGCTTGAAATAACCTTCAAGATTTATACTGGCTTTGTTGCCCAGAGGAGCACCGTACTTTGGATTCCGTTCCAGTTTGACAAACTGTTTCAAGACTTGTTTCTTTACGCTGCCATCCAACCTGTTAAAGTCTGCATGGGCCAGCAATAAGTTCAACCTTCCAGTTCGGCACGGGTTAATTCCTCTGCTTTTAGCAGTTCATCAAGACTTATTGTTGTTTTACTGTTTTTACGTTCTTTAATGATCCCGGCCAGGTAAACATGCTCAAGAATGTCTTTCGCTTTCTCGGTTCGTTCCCATTCCTCGAAAGGAATAATTGCCGCAGTCCTTTTACCTTTTACATCAGTCACAAATTGTGTTTCCATGACAAGCCTCCATAAAATATTATAACCCAAAAATAAAGGTTGTAATAAATATTGTCAATAAAATCATTCTTCACCAACGAATTCAAAAACAACCCTACAATCATCATAGGGGGAGGGATAGGGGATGCTGTTACATTATGAAGATAATGTCAGGTATTCGCCTATAATTTCTGGCTTGTCATAATGTGATAGGGGACATTGTTACATTGTGAAATTAAAAGAAATGGTGACGTATAATTTCGCCGTTGTCAAGAATCTTTTGTATTTGCATGGGGTCAGGCTTTCCTTATTGTCGTTATTGGTCGGGTTACGTGTTGCGTGTTGAAAAACATAAGGGCTGCGCCCTTTTGAAAACTGTCTCACGCAGGCGCTAAGAAAAGATTAATCACGAAAATACGAAAAAAGATTGTTGCTATCTGGGTACACGATCCCGATTTGATAAAGATAAATCGGGTCATGTCCCCTTATTCGAGTAATTACGCCTATTTTTCAAATAGGGAAGCGTCCCTTGACTCCTCTATTCTTCCATTAAATCCGGATGGTTTTCATAAAGCCATTCTTCAACCTTTTGGCGGAGACGGCTTGCAAGGTCCAACATCTCTTTAGCTTCCTGGTCGGAGATCATACCGGCATGATCATAACCGCTGATATTCCTTTTCTTTCGAAATTGATCAAACAAAGCAATCAGGCCGGCATCAGCCTTGATAGTATGGGCAAGAGATTGAATAACCCTGTAATGATGAGCCTCTCTCACGGCATGATAGCCTGAAGCGGCAAGTGCGGCCGTTGCCGTTTGCAGGGCGGCATTATAGGCTATATTCAACTGCCAGTCCTGACTTAACCCGGACGTTCTGCAATCTGAAAGATCACGATCTGCCACTGCAAGCAAGGCAGTGATTTCTTGCGAGCTTGTTCGATGCTTTGTCAGCCAGCCGTTATTCAACCAGTTTTGCAAGCTCATGCTCATCTCCAATAAGAAAAAATTTAGGGCCTTCCAGGACCTGTTTCAGAAAATGATGATCTGCTGCCAATTTGATTCGGAACTCTTCTGGAGGATAAACAAGGGGATTGATTTCCCGGCGAACGGTTTCCTGTACACTGCCTAAAGCTGAAACAACTTCGGCGAATGTTACATCACCCACAACCATAACGTCCGCATCGCTACTTGAGCGTTCGCTTCCTCGCACCAGGGAACCGAATAAAAAGGCCACATTGATACGATCTGCCAGAGGGACTAAAGCTGCTCTCAGCACGTCACCAACACCGACCGTTTTGACCACCAGGCTTTTCAATTCGGTATAGACCGGACACTCCGGGTTGGCCTGGTAATAAACTTGCTGCCCGCGTACTGTCCGCCGGATAATCCCTGCCTCGGAAAGCTTCTTTAATTCCCGCTGCACAGCGCCAAGGCCAACTCCGGCTGTGCGGGCAATCTGGCGGAAATAGAATAGTTCGTCAACATGGCTGTACAGCAAGGCCAAAACCGCCCGTCGAGTCTTTCCGAAAAGCGTGGCAGACAAACTGTCAATTTTAAATGGTGTACTCATATCGGGTGCGATTGTACCCTTTTTGATTACAAGCTGCAAGCTATTGGAATAGGGGGCGCTACCCTTTTATTTCCCAAAGTACGGGAAGTGTCCCTAAATTACTACCAGTTCGTGTTTTGGCAGCAGCTCGCGGAGTGTGTAATGCCGATGGAGGCTGGCGGCCTGGTAGAAATGATACACATTGCTTGCGGCGGCTTTCTCCGAAAAAGGATGGGGGACGAAAAGGATGGGGGACGTTGGCACTTTGTCACTTAATGCTCAGTAAATCCCACAATCTCTTATCTTTGTCAAGTATATTTTTCCCCCGCTCTGCACATCGCAATGCACTGTATCTTCTAATGTTCAGAAATTTTCCTACCGAAGTGCCTGAATATTTCATCTCCTTAATTGCCAAATAGCAAATAATTGATCTAACTTTAGATATTTTGCTCTTTTGACTTTTAATAAGGATATCATCGATCTTGATGTCAAAGTATGAAGTAATTTTACCGGCCAGTTGGTCTATTGGGATACTTTTTTTGATCCTCTTTTCTTCAAATTTATTAGCAGCTCTCAAAACCTCGCCCACAAAATCCCCACTTCCTAAGATTCGTTGGTCAGAAAGCTCCTTATCCTCTTCCTTTTGTCCCAATAAACCTGTTTTATCTCCACCAGCGCTCCTGGCCAAACCACCACCTTGCAAATCTGTTCGCCTGCCCTGCTTTATCCCTTTTTCCACAAACACTCGGTATTTTCGACGAGCTTCTTTTAAGCTTTTTCCAAAAAATCTGAGAACGTCTTCAACCGTTTTTTCAGCGAGATACTTATCTTCCTCAATAGCAGAAGGAATTTCCGGAACCAGAGGATTTTTTTGTTTTCCTATCAGAATGCTGTGACCCGACCACGGATACTTATCAAGGAATTTCAGATCTTCGACCAATTTTGCTCTAAGTGGATTCAAATGAATATACCGGGTCAACTCCAGCAGGTAATTTTCCTCTTCGCAGACAACAGACTTATAACGATTTTGGAAAAGATGCCCACTTCGTCGATGACGAATGTTGAATGTTACTGCATATCCGGTCATAAGTCGGCGCATCACTGTGCTAAGCGGCGTTTGGCCGATTCGTAGCAAGAGATGAAAGTGATTCGGGATCAGCGCCCACGCGTAGCATTGAGTTTGGGTTTCCTCAAGGATGATGGCCAAGCGTTCAAGAAAGGAAGAGCGATCTTTATCGTCCCAAAATATTTTTCGGCGTTCGATCCCCCTGGCCATTATGTGTTGAAGGACACCGGGAGCATCAAGTCTTGGTTGGCGTGGCATGGGTTTTTTATTAGACAGAATTTACAGGATTTTACAGGATAATTTATTTTTTTATTTTGACAGTTTCCAGAAGAAACTGTCAAAGCTAAATTCGGCATAGCCGGATATTAATTAAACGTTTTTCAAACCTCTCGAAATCTAACTGCTTGATACCTGATTTGCTCTTATACTTCTTGCTTCAGTGTTCTTGCGTCTATTTTTTCATACTGTGCTTATAGCATATATTTGCCAGGTTAATAGTATGTTACGATTTTTACTTCCGAAATACGAATTATAGCAGATCAATGAGCTTTTCCTTGGGTACCTGATTCCAAACAGAGACCTTTGTTAGGATATCATTCAGAGTGCCTTTTGCAATAGGATTATGGTTTGGAATCGTTATCTTATGAACACCAGCTTCCGTTGAT
>CBDAFK010000096.1:0-12863 GCA_965195235.1 uncultured Desulfobacterales bacterium
ACTTTTTTGGTTTTGCAGGAAGGGCAGGTCGGCTTTTCCTTCCCAAAGATAAGGAGCTCAAAATTTTTTCCACAACTATCACAATGATACTCATAAATCGGCATTATAGTTTCCTCTAAATTAATTTGGCATTTAAACAAACTCTTCAGGAAAAATGATTCTTTCTACAAGATCGCAGAATATATGTCCCAGCGTAATATGCACCTCCTGAATCCTCGCAGTTTTATCAGATTCCACCGCAAATACCATATCAGCGCATTGAGCCAGTTTGCCGCCTCGACCTGTAAACCCGATTGTAAACAGCCCGATCTCTTTTGCCACATTTATACCCTTTATTACATTTGCTGAATTTCCGCTGGTGCTGATACCCCATGCAATATCATCTTTTTTGCCTAACGCCTTTATCTGTTTTGAAAATATTTCATCAAAGCTGTAATCATTTCCGATGCTTGTGATTACAGATGTGTCGGTTGTAAGGGCTATAGCGGCAAGCGGCGGCCGCTCAATCTGGAATCTGTTGATAAATTCTGCCGCAATATGCTGGGCATCTGCAGCGCTGCCTCCATTGCCGAAAATAAGAATTTTTTTGCCGGATGTAACACATGTGGCAAGTCTTTCCGCGCCTTTGACAATAAGATCAATATTGCCTTTGATAAACCTGTCTTTAACGTTAATGCTTTCTTCAAGTATATTTAAGATTATATTTCTCATTTGTTTTGCCCGTCTGTTTGGTTCCATCAAAGATCTCCTAGGAGGCTGTCCGAATACTCAATGTATTCTTGCGGTTAAAATCTTCGCCTTCCTTGACCTTGCAAAAAATTTCTCATTCTCGGACAGCCTCCTTGCTGAATATTCTTTACGTTTCTCCTGATTTCCGCCATAGTTTTTAATATAAAATTGCAATCTGATCTTTTATGCAAGCCGGTATCCCGGTGAGTTAAAAGTGATGGTTATTGTAATTGGGAGGAGATCACTTACAAATGCTGTTTGCCACACGATCTTTGCTACGGTTATGGGGAGCGAGGAAATAAAATCGAGAGAAAGCAGGTGGACTTAAAGTTTTACAGCGACCTGGTGACAAAGGCAGGTATGAGTAAATGGTGCGCTTTTGCTTTTCATGCAGCGGTTCGGATAGGCGGGGCGGAAAAATTCGGTCTATCATTTTCATGGGGGTTTGCTCATAAAGAGAGATCTTGACCCCCTTTTTCCTCTGACGCAGCACATGGGTGTAAATTCTGATAAGCTTTTTCATCTGTTGTAAATTCTAAACTCTGGCGTCTAAGAATATCGTAATACAGCATAATCCGCTTGATATAATTTACAGGTTCTATCCCTCTTCAAAGCTGTTTGCTTATTTAAAATTATCCAGGGCGGACGGAAGTTATCTCAAAGAGCTTACTAAAATACAAAAACAGGATGTTATCATCCTGGATGATTTTGGCCTTGAACCTCTTGATGCGCAGAGTCGCCTCGCTTTACTGGAAATCCTTGAGGATTGACACGGACGAAAATCATCGGTCTTTGTATCTCAACTGCCCGCAACTAACTGGCATGAAGTCATCGGGGATCCGACTATAGCAGATGCCATCTGTGATCGCATTATTCATAATGCTCATAGAATAGAACTGAAAGGAGATTCTGTAAAAAAAATTTACACAAATAATTGACGCAGACCTGCCACTTTGGTATTGCTGGCAACGAGGGAATTGGATGAAGGTATAAGTGGTAAAGTTATTTCTGGAATAGGTGGCAGTTTTCGCCGGAATCGGCAAAAACAGTTAAATACGATAATATTAAAGCATTTCTTGATAAATTGGAATCAGACGGTAAAGAAGACTGGCAGATCAGTCAGGCATACAGGTCTGTAAAATTTTTTCTGGAAGACTTTATGTACCTGACTATTGATTTTAGTGAAAACCCGGAGGACGAATTTTCCGATAAACCTGTAAAAAATCCTGCGACACGGAAGGATGCTTTTTCAAAATTTATCAATGAAATTTGTTTTCAACACCTTGCATATAGCACGGGAAAAACTTACAGATCATGGATCAGGCGTTTTGTATTGAAAAACCTGGAAGGTAAGGTGATCAGCCCTCTGGAAAAACTGCAAACAGCATAGGCACCTAAAATAACCAAAATCAAAAAATTTTATTGCCCTCTCCGTATGTTCGTGATAAAATAAAAAAATGATGGAATATTTTAGTACAAATATTTCTTACTAAAACAAAGGTGCTTTGCTATGGCAATACATACTCCAACTCCCTCAAATAAAACGACTTTTGAGCCCCAACATGATCAGGTCAGGGAAATCATTTACCTTATTCGAAGACTCATGCAGGCGGGATCTCTTTACACAAAGGAATTAAATAAAAACTATCAGGTGAGCGCCCCTCAGCTTAACTGCCTTCTTGTCCTTTACGAAAATGGCCCACTGCCTCCTTCCCGGATTGCCAGGCTCATTATGGTCAAATCAAGCACTGTAACCGGAGTAATCGACCGTCTTGAACATAAGGGTCTTGTAAAAAGAATTAGGAATTCCCCTGATCGCCGGGTAATCAATATTGAACTGACAGACGCAGGCAAAACACTTGCTCAAAACGCGCCACCCCCTATACAACAAAAGATTGTAGATGGCCTCAAGCGGTTTCCCCAAAACAAGATGGAATCGATTACCCATAATCTTCAATTACTGGTCCATCTGTTGGACGCCCAGGATCTGGAATTCGAGCATCCTTATGAAGAACCCCCTCCCCCCCTTTGATACAGCTTTTATCCCTTCTATTCTCCCTTAACAACAGGTCAGGCTTCAATCCGACTTTGCGGCAGCCATACGTTTGAGGGTTAAAAAACCTTGACAACAGATAAGTTTTGTTGTATTCATTTCACCTCAAACTATATTTGTACTTATTATGTGGGTATAATATATTCTTTGTAGAAACAATCGAAATAACAGCAATAAAGAGAGGGAAGTAAGATGGAAAGTACAACTATCGTAGAAACCATCCCAATTTTCGAAAATAATGCGGTGGCACACCTGCTTGACGGGATGAGATATCGCAGTTCTTCGCGTCATATAAGTTTATCCGATACCTTCGAAGAGTTAATCACGCCTCATCTACAATACCGGATTATAAAAATAGATCATATCAATAAGGGGAGCGTTCATCTTCGGGGAGGACTGAACCTTAGTAGTCCGATACTGGCAAAAGTTATGAAAAACTGTGAGCATGCTGTTTGTTTTATAGCGACTATTGGCAGTGATGTGGAGGGAGAAATCACCCGGCTTTCAGAAGAAAATCATCTTTCTTACGCATATATTCTGGATACTATGGGATCGACCGTTATAGAAAGTATGGTTGACAAGTTTCACAAATCTATGGGGAAACAATATGGGGCAAAAGGCAGAGGGGTTACACTGCGTTTCAGTCCGGGCTATTGTGACTGGCATATTATGGAGCAGGAAAAACTGTTTCGTGCTTTGGATTCCAATCATCTGGATGTTGAGCTTACAGATTCCTGCCTTATGCGACCCCGCAAGTCTATATCAGGTATATTTGGTGTATTACCCTCCAGCATTAATCCTCCGGCACCCCCTTACAATCCCTGCTCCAAATGTAAAAAAAAGAATTGTCCTTCAAGAAGAAATTAGTATGAGCCTTCCATGAGATAAGCGTTACAATCAGGCACCCATGTTTAGGTCAAGTTTAGCAAAGCTTTTCAGAGGAAGCATTTAATGAAGATTAGAGATTTGTTCGTAGAAAACAATTTTGTCCTTTCGTTTGAAGTATTCCCGCCTGCAGGCAATGGCAATGTTGAAAATCTTTTTTCAGTCATTGACGAATTGGTAAAACTGGAACCCGATTTTTTTTCTGTTACTTACGGAGCTGGCGGTACGACGCATGATATGTCTTTGGAAATTAGTTCCAGAATAAAAAACGATGTCGGGTGGGAGGTACTGGCACATCTGACATGCGTCCAGGCAACGAAAGAGGATATTGCCGGAATTCTCGATGAATTTAAAAAGGGAAATATAGAAAACATCCTTGCCTTGAGGGGTGATCCTCCCAAAGAGGAAAAAGTCTTTACCAAAACAGAGGGGGGATTCGAACATGCCGATGAACTGGTTGAATTTATCAAAACACGTGACGATTTTTCTATAGGTGTTGCCGGTTATCCCGAATGTCATATCGAAGCACCAAATCTGGATATTGATATAATGAATCTCAAGCGCAAGGTAGACGCGGGCGCTGATTTTATTATTACACAGCTTTTTTTTAACAACGATGATTTTTACAGGTTTCGTGATATGGCGGTAGCCATGGGAATCGGCATACCTATCATTCCGGGTATTTTCACCATTCTCAATTATAAACAGATATCAAAGATCGCATCCCTCTGCGGCGCCAGGATACCATCAAAACTACATGACAAAATTTACAGGGTAAGTGAAAAAAATGAGGAAGTTGAAAAATACGGAACAGAATATGCGCTCCACCAAAGCGAAGATCTTATAAAAAACAATGTGCCTGGTATGCACTTTTACAGTATGAACAAAAGCCGGCATATCGCACAAATTGTTCAGGAACTTCCACTGAGCAGGAAAGGCTAAAATGAAGGCAAGAAAAGGTTTATCGGGAGGACAATATAAACCCCTTTCCGATCAGGAAATTAAAAAAATACACGAAACCGTACTCAGGGTATTTGATGAGGTAGGAATACAGGCAAATTTACCGGAGGCAAGAAATCTTTTTCGTAATATCGGGGCAAAGGTAGATGAAACAACCAACACCGTAAAAATTCCCCCGGAACTCGTGGAAGAGTTGATCGGCAGAGCGCCTTCTGTTATTACACTGTACGGACGGGCGGAAAATGGTGAACTGGACTGTGAGATTGGCGGAAACAAGGTATATATGGGAACAGGTGGAACCGCTTTAAATGTTCAGGACCCGGGATCTGACGATTCGCGGAGGGCCAGCCTCGAAGACATCAAAAATATGGCCCGTCTTGTGGATGTTCTGGATAATATCCACTTTTACATGCTTAACGTATATCCTCATGAAATTCCTGCAAAAGATGTGGACGTCAACCGCTTTGGGACGGCCTTGAATTATACCAGGAAGCATGTCATGGGAGGTGTCTATACGATTGAGGGGGTGAGGAACGTCATAAAGATGGCAGCCTCTATTGCCGGCAGTCTCCGAAAACTCAAGGAGCGCCCTTTTATCTCGATGGTGACCTGTGTGGTCAGCCCCCTGAGACTGGATGAACATTATTCCCAACTCACCATAGAGGCAGCTCAAAATGACATCCCCGTGGTGGTGCCGGCAGAACCTCTTTGCGGCGCCACTTCGCCCGTCACGCTGGCCGGTAATCTTGTTGTTCTAAACGTTGATACTTTAGCCGGGGTCATGCTGGCCCAACTCGCCAACCCGGGCTCACCTACACTGTATGGCAGCGTCGCTTCCATCGCAGATCTCCGCAGCCTTAAATATCTCTCCGGAGCCGTTGAGATGGGACTATTGAACGCCGCGGCAGCTCAAATGGCACAATTTTACCGCCTTCCATATTATGCAACCGCAGGTATGTCCGACTCCAAAGTAAATGACTCTCAGGCTGGATATGAATCGGCTATTACAAACCTGATGGTTGCGTTAGCGGGAGGAAACTTTATCCACGACGCAGCAGGATTTCTCGAGTTCTGCATGACCGCATCCTATGACAAACTGGTCATAGATAATGAGATTCTCGGCATGGTCATGCGGGCAGTGGAGGGAATCCAGGTAAACGACGAAACACTTGCCTTCGAGTTAATAAAGGAGATTGGGCCGGGGGGCGCTTATGTCTCCTCAAACCACACACGTCGCCACATGAGGACAGAACAATACATCTCTGAGTTAAGCGATATTGAGGATCGGGAGATATGGCAGGCTGCCGGCGCAAAAGAAACAAAGACCAGAGCCACTGAAAAGGTACGGGAAATTCTCGACAGTCCGTCCCGATCATTTGTTCCTGATGCCATTAGAAAACAGTTTAAGAAAGAGATATCGGGAATAATTGATGTGTAAAAACATAGGGGAAACAATATGCTGGTAATTGGTGAAAAAATAAATGCATCTATCAAATCCACGGGACAGGCGATATCCAACAAAGATCGGAAGTTCCTGGCAAACCTCGCCGTGGCACAAGCCGATGCAGGCGCAGATTATATCGATGTGAATGCCGGCGTCGGTCAGGACGCAAGAGAAGACGCATCGGCAATAATGGAGTGGGTGATAGATGTCGTGCAGAATGCAACCGATAAGCCAGTGTGCATTGACAGCGATGATCCCGCAGTCCTGGAAGCCGCCCTCAATAAATATCATGGAAAGACGGTAATGATCAACTCCGTCAATGCAGAACCGGAGAGATTGGAATCCGTCGGTCGCCTGGCGGCAGACAGAAAGGCATCCCTGATAGCCCTGGTTATGAAAGAGGAGGGTATCCCAAGAACCGTCGAAGAGCGGCTGGATGCCGCTGAAATAATAATAAAGCACTTAACGCGCCTTGGTGTTCAGGAAGACAAGATATACTTTGATCCCCTCGTTCTTCCTATTTCAGTGGATTCAACCCAGGGACTCGTCACGATAAAGACGATCGAGCAGATTAAATCACGTTATCCATCCGTCAAAACCGCTATGGGACTCAGTAATATTTCCTTTGGGCTGCCAAACAGGGGCATGGTCAACCGGTCATTTATGCTCATGGCCGCTTCGGCAGGACTTGACGCGGCAATCATGAATCCCCTTGACGCCAGGATAATGAGTCTGGTCAAGGTTGCCGCCATGCTTACTGACAAAGACCTCCGATGTAAGGGATATATCAAGGCTTACAGGAAAGGTCTGTTAATAGACTAAAGCGGCATAGCCATTGACACTACCATCTGCACAGAAAACGTAGTTGCTGCAGATAAAAATAAAAAGACAGGAGATAGATAAATTGCCTAGAGAAGGAATTTTAATTGATAATCCTTACGAAAGGATGACCGGGGAGCAGATTGAGAGAGTCCACAGGGCTTCCATGGAGATTCTGGTTGACCCCGGCCTGATATGTTTCAATCAGAAAGCCGCGGATATATTTGCGGCGGCCGGCGCGGATGTTACGTCTGTTGAATCCGATGACCATCCAACATGGCTCATCAAAATCCCGGAGAAACTCGTCCTCGATGCTCTTGAAAGCGCACCCAAAACGGTCAAGCTTGGTGCCAGAAATCCGGCCAATGCCCTTGTAATGCATGGTGAAGAGCCAAGGGTTTACTTTATCTCCGGATCCGAAACAAATATCTGGCTGGATGTCGATTTTCAAACATATACCAGGAAATCCGATCCTGGCATCGAGATTCAGGTACCCGAATTTATACCGCGTCGCGGAACAGTTACCGATCTCTGCAAATCGGCACACGTCTGCGAACACCTGGAAACACTGGATGGCTATATCCGTACTGTAAACATCCAGGACAAGGACATTACGGAAGACAACAAGGACGTCAACAAATTCTTCGCATCTCTGAATAATACGACGAAGCATGTTATGGCCGGTCTCACCAGCCTGAACCAGCTTGACAACGTGGTAAATATGGCAAAGCTGATAGCAGGAGGAGAAGAACAACTCAAAGAAAATCCCATCATTTCGTTTATAACCTGTCTGGTAAAGAGCCCCCTGCAATTTGTTAATGATACTACGGAAACTTTTATCGAGATATGCAAGAGGGGACTGCCTGTTGTAGTTTCCTCGTCACCCCAGGCAGGAAGCACGGCTCCTATCAAGGAAGCCGGCATCATTGCCCAGATAAACGCTGAAGTTCTGGCCGGAATCACACTGGGACAACTGGTCAACAGGGGCACACCCGTAATTTACGGAAGCGTACCGGTTAGAGCAAGAATGGATACCCTTGCTGACTCCTATGGCTCCGTTGAGACAAGCCAGTATAACATCGACTGCGTCCAGATGGCACGATTTTACAAGATACCGAACTATTCTACATCAGGCGTGTGCGATTCCAAGACGCCGGGACAGCAGACATCAATAGAGCGATTATTTTCGGATATACTGGTTACTCTCAGCGGGCCGCAGTTCCTGCATTGCGCGTATGGACTTCTTGATTGTAACTCCGTCTTCAGCCTTCTCCAGGCAGTCCTTGACGATGCCCATTTCCAGATGATCAAGTTTTTCCTGAGGCAGCCGCGAATCGACGAGGCAGAGATCACCGATACATTGAAACAGATAAGGACAGTGGTGCAAACACCGCAGAAACTTTACATCAAATATATTCGCAAGGTGATGAGAACCGGCGAACTCTCACCATCCTACCCGTTTGAAGGAGATGGTGAAACTGATAATGTGTTCGCCCTGGCCTGTGAAAAAATGAACGATCTCCTTGCAAAACCTGTGGAGCATATAGATCAGGCTACCACTTCAAGAATATTTAATGAAATACCCGGCCTGTTACCGAGGCTGAATGTTTATGAAGAAGGGAGAGAATAATGGGCGAAGATATTATTGCCTTATTAAAAGAAAATGTTATTCAGGGGAGAATGACCCAGGATGATGAGGGAGTAGATGAAACTTTGACAGGTCCCGGTGTGCTGGAATTAACACAGGCGGCTCTCGATAACAACATTCCCGCTGATGAAATAATTACAAACGGGATAACAGCAGGGATGGAAATCGTGGGAAAAAAATTTAACGCGAAGGAATACTATATCCCTGATATGCTGGCATCTGCCGAGGCGGTCAGCACGGCCATGGACATACTGAAACCGCATCTCGAAGCCTCCAATATTGAAACAAAAGGGACAATCGCCATAGTCACGGTAAGGGGAGACATCCACGATATCGGCAAGAATATCGTTGCCATTCTGCTCAAGGGATCCGGCTACGAAGTAACGGATCTGGGAATAGATATTCCTACGGAAAAGATCGTTGCGTACGTAAGAGAAAACAAACCTGATTACCTCGGCCTTTCCGCTTTGCTGACTACAACGATGCTGGCTATGGGTGATATAATCGAGGCACTTAAAGCAGCCGGCCTGAGGGATAAGATCAAGATTCTGGTTGGCGGTGCGGCGGTATCCGATGAGTATGCCCACGAGATAGGAGCGGATGCATACTGCGTTGACGGTTTCGATGCCGTCAGAGTTCTTAACACTTTTCAGAAAGCAAAGGCATAATGATTTTATACATCAATTACATAAAAACAGAAAAAATCTCAGCACGAAGACTGGAGGAAAAGGAAAGGTTTATTTATGTGCGGCATAGCAGGATGTTTCGGAATTAAGGACACAACGACCATCAATCGCATGTTGGATGCTTTGCCTCATCGCGGGCCGGATGACCGCGGGATTCATACTTTCAACGGCACCGTTTTTGGCCATACCAGACTGTCTATTGTCGACGTTGCCGGCGGGCATCAACCAATTCTGACTAACGGCGGAAGAACAGGAATCATCTGCAACGGTGAAATCTATAACTTCAGGAACCTGAGACAAAATCTCATAACTAAGCACGAATTCACGACCCAATCCGACACCGAGGTCATTCTTCACCTCTATCGGGAGAAGGGACCTGAATGCGTGAAAGAACTCGATGGAATGTTCGCCTTTGCCATCTTTGATGGTGATAATTTTATGCTGGCCCGGGACCCCATTGGGATCAAACCGCTCTATTACGGCTATGTCGGGGATAAGCTTTACTTTACCTCCGAACTGGGAGCCATGACCTTAGCCGGTGTAGACGAGGTTCACGAGTTCCCCGCCGGAAATTATTACACACCGAAAGACGGATTTGTGCAATATTACGAGATTCCGGAGATCCAAGACAGTCATCTTACAGATATAGAGGAAACCTGCAAGCTAATCCGGGAAACTTTTATCCAGGCAGTTAAGAAAAGGCTGTTATCAGACAAGGAAATCCATGTAGGTTCCTTCTGCAGTGGTGGCCTGGACAGCAGCCTGGTTGCTGCCATTGCTGCCGAAGAAATTCCAAACCTCCATACCTTTGTAGTGGGCATGAAAGATGAATTTGGTGAAGAGAGTGACGACCTTAAGGCCTCCCGCATCGCGGCTAAGCACATCGGATCTAATCACCATGAATTGATCTTTACCGAGGAGGAATACTATGATGCATTGCCAATGGTTATTAATAAACTTGAAAGCTATGATCCCTCCCTCGTACGCTGTGCCGTTCCATGCTACTTTACCTGCAAGTGCGCCGCCGATTATGTAACGGTGGTACTTACAGGAGAGGGTGCAGATGAGATATTCACAGGCTATCACTATATGAAACATTTTCCCACGGAACTACTTAACGAGGAAGGGAAACGTTGCATCGGCACTCTCCATAATATCAACCTGCAGCGAGCCGACAGAATGGGAATGTACTTCAATCTGGAGCTGAGAGTACCTTTCCTGGACGTTGCCATGATTGATCTTGCCATGAAGATTCCTCCCGAACTCAAGATCCGTGAGTCTGAAAAGGTAGGAGATAAAATCGAAAAGTGGATTTTTCGCAAGGCTTTTGAAGACACGGGCTACCTTCCTGAAGACATACTATGGCGTTACAAGGTTCAATATACCCAGGGAGCAGGTTGTGAGGATCTCGGAGAAAAATTGGCCCATAGTGAGGTCAGCGAGGAAGAGTATGAGCGCATCAAGGCAGAGAATCCCCAAGCGGTGATCAATAGTCGGGAAGCAGCATATTATTTTAAAATCTTTCGTCAGTTTCATCCCCAGAATTCGGTACTTGGCTCTATTGGAATCTGGACCGGTTTCGACTTTTCCGAAGAAAGGGAGAGGGTACGGGGCACCGTAGACGGTGACCTGAAACACGTCAGATAACAATAGAAATGAAATAATAGGAGCGGATGCATACTGCGTTGACGGTTTCGATGCCGTCAGGGTTCTTGACTCTTTTCAGGAAACAAAATCGTAGAGAAAGGAAGATATAATAATGGCAGGAATTGCAGGAATTTTAGGTGCTGACAATGGCAATTTAGATAAAATGCTTGAGAGAATCGAATACAGGGGTCCGCACGAGAGACGAATATACCGTAATGATACGGTAAATATAGGATGTAATGAATTGAACATGGGCGCTGACTGTAAGGACGGTTCTCATCATACATCCAACGGCAAGCGGTCAGTGGTTCTTGATGGGCGTGTGTACAATCCGGAAAAGGGAAGTTTGACCGATGCCGAGGCAGTGCTGGCATTATATGAAAAGTACACCACCCGGTTCGCCGGAAAAATAGATGGGGACTTTGCCTGCGCTATATCGGACAATGGCAGGATGTTGCTTGCCCGCGACCGTACGGGCATAAAGCCTCTCTACTACGGACATGACAGCGACGGCGGATTGTGTTTTGCCTCCGAGGCAAAGGCCCTCGTTGATATAGTAAATGACATCAAAGAGTTTCCTCCCGGTTATATTTACTCAAGCGAGCTGGGGTTTCAGAAATATAAATTCGAAGCGGTTGAAACCCCGGAGTTCGAAGATTTTGAGCAAGCCAAAAAAGTAGTGAAGCAACTCCTGATAGAGGCAACCGAAAAACGGATGAAGGATAATGCCGTAACAGGTGTCCTCCTGAGTGGGGGACTGGACAGCAGCCTCATAGCCTACATGGCCTATCAGATAAATCCGGATATTGAATGTTTTACGGTAAGCATGGAAGAAGGACAGGATCTCCCGCTTGCCAGGGATGTTACCAAATATCTGGGCGTTAAACATCATATATTAATGTTTGGCGAAAAAGAAATAAACGAGATATTGCCTCTGGCAATACATCACCAGGAAATGTACGAGGAAAGCTGTGTGCATGGAGCAATTGCCAATTTCCTGGCCGGCCGGTTTATCAGCGGTCAACAGGTCAAGTGCGTCCTCACCGGAGAGGGAGCGGATGAGTTCTTCGCAGGATATGATGGTCAGTTCAAGCAAGGAAGTAATCCTGAGGAGGTCGCCGGTATTGTTGACAGCCTTATCAATGTTGCCTATAACACAGCGCTGCAAAGACTCGACAGATTGAATGCGGCAAATTCCTACGAAAGCCGTACACCATTCCTTGATGACAAGGTGATGGACTTTGCCCTGAAGATCCCGCTGGAACACAAAATCCATGGTGAGGAACAGACAGGAAAGTGGGTCGTACGTCAGGCATTCGAAGGCTGTCTG
This sequence comes from uncultured Desulfobacterales bacterium, assembly GCA_965195235.1. GTDB lineage: Bacteria > Desulfobacterota > Desulfobacteria > Desulfobacterales > ETH-SRB1 > Desulfaltia. Next base: position 12,202 of record CBDAFK010000096.1, read on the forward strand.
CCGGAGCATATCATCTATCAGACAAAGCGCTTTTTCGCGCAGGGCTCAGGCGTATCATATATTATGCGCAAGCAGGCTGAAGAGGCAATTTCCGAAACAGAGTTAGCCGAATTCAACAGGGTGGAGGGCAATCCATTGCTATCATCCGTAGAGGAGTTATACTACTACAGGATGTTCAAAAAAACGCTGCCCTACCCCGCATTTGATCGGCTGGTAGGAAGGTGGGACCCATTGAGGCCATCTTTCTTCCATAAATGGGAGAAGCCGAACTTACAAGCCGGTATCCCGGTGAGTTAAAAGTGATAGTTATGGATATGTTAAAGACCTGTTGAAGAAACAAGAGAAAAATGAAGTTACCGAGAATCGGCGATATTATAACCGCAAAAGAGGCATTAGAATTGTGTCGATATTTCGGCCTGGATTATCTAATTGAACGAATTGAATCTGATCCGGAAAGGTATAAGAATTGGAAGTTCGATGGATGTTCAGGCTTGCCGGATAAACTAATGGGTTTATTTACTAATTGTAATTGGGAGGAGATCACTTACAAATGCTGTTTGCCACACGATCTTTGCTACGGTTATGGGGAGCGAGGAAATAAAATCGAGAGAAAGCAGGTGGACTTAAAGTTTTACAGCGACCTGGTGACAAAGGCAGGTATG
>CBDAFK010000097.1:0-3991 GCA_965195235.1 uncultured Desulfobacterales bacterium
CTCGTTGATTTCTCTATTTTCTCGTTTTTCTCGTTCCCACGCTCCAGCGTGGGAATGCATACCATATGGGTTCCCACGCTGGAGCATGGGAACCAGGCAAAATCGTAATCCTTTGATATGATTGACAAGTTATTTTCGGTTACAGTGCCGCAGGCGGCATAATATAGCTTTTTACGAGATCATCTGATGTTCAATATTCGCCTATTTAACATTCGTTATTTCATTCGACGTTGGACGTTGGACGTTCGATGTTCGACGTTCATCTTTTAAGCCCGCCCGTAGGGCGCTAAGTTCTAACCAGTAACAAGGGAGAGCATATGTTTCCATCTGTTTTGATTGTTGACGACGAACCATCCATACTCCAGTCTTTAAGCGGTCTGCTTTCTGATGAAGGTTTTGAGGTCATAACGGCCACCAATGGATATGAAGCCTTAAAGATTATAGATAGCGAGTCGCCGGATCTTGTTTTGCTTGATATATGGATGCCAGGTATCGATGGAATTGAGACATTAAAGGAGATTAAAAAAAATAACGCCTCTATCCAGGTAATAATAATATCCGGACATGGGACAATAGAAACTGCTGTTAAGGCCACAAAGCTTGGAGCATTTGATTTAATTGAAAAACCGCTTTCGATTGATAAGGTAATTGTTGCGATTAATAATGCGCTGAATTTCAGGAGGCTTGAAGAGGAAAACAGATATCTTCGGAAAAAGACAATAGAAAAGCACTCGATAAGCGGAAATAGCTCTCCAGTTGTAGCTCTGAAAAAGCAGATAGCGATTGCAGCCCCGACAAATGCATGGATCCTTATCACAGGAGAAAACGGCACAGGCAAGGAGCTTGTTGCACGTACAGTTCACCAGTTAAGTCCAAGGGCGGATCAGCCCTTTGTCGATGTCAGTTGCGCCGCCATTCCGGAAGAGCTGATTGAAAGCGAGCTGTTTGGCCACGAGAAAGGGGTGTTTACGGAAGCGACCAGCAAGAAAAGAGGCAAATTTGAGCTGGCAGGCAATGGAACGATTTTTCTTGATGAAGTAGGGGATATGAGTTTAAGGACTCAGGCCAAAATTCTTCGCGTGTTGCAGGAACAAAAATTCCAGCGTGTCGGAGGAAGCAGAACACTAAGTGTCAATGCCAGGCTAATTGCCGCCAGCAACAAAGATCTTGAAAAGGAGATTGAAAAGGGAAGCTTTAGAGGGGATCTTTACTTTCGGTTGAATGTAATACCTATCGAAGTCCCAAGCCTTAAGGATCGTTGCGAGGATATTCCGCTTCTAATTGAAACCTTTTTAGATGAAAGCGCAAAACAAAATCACAGTAAAAGAAAGGAGATAACCAGAAAGGCGCTCGATATCTTATGTGCCTACTCATGGCCGGGAAATGTCAGAGAACTGAAGAATCTTGTGGAGCGGATGGCTATCATGGCGGGAAACAATATAATTGATGTTTCCGATATACCGGCGCCATATAATTCGAACCTCGGGGAAGGTTTGGGGCCTGTTGAATCGCAGTTGTTTATAATCGATCACTTAAAGGATGCAAAAAAGGCCTTTGAAAAAGAATTTATTCAAAAAAAACTTTTGCAACATGATAATAATGTTGCAAAAACATCCGAATCAATAGGAGTTAAGCAAAGCTACCTGTATAAAAAACTGAAAAGCATGTAACTACTCAGGTTCAGTGATCTTTGGGCAGTTGATCAATATACCATTTCATCGGGTCGAGCACCTCATAGCCCATTTTTTTAAATCTTTTCTTTAAAGGGGTTATATTTTGAGTCAATAGATACGGGAAAACCGCCCGTTTTCCTTCATCCCAGTATCTTGCCACCATAATGCTTCCAAAAGAAATGCGTTCCTCAGTTATTGCGTCGACAACTTTTTTCATCTGGCCGAGCTTTTCTTCCACAATAATGCACATTAATGTTCCGGGGTCTTCCATACCCATAACATTGATAAACGCGCGAAGAAGATCGCGCACAGAGATAATACCTCTGAGCTTTCCCTGTTCATCTACGACAGGAAATGCCCCAACACGTATTTTCTGGATAAGCACAAGGGCATCTTGAATGGTATGTAATGGAGAAATGGTAACAGGATCTATTGTCATGATGTCTTTTATTTTGAGCTTTGCAATTTTATCCTTTATTTTTTTACTTTTGTAATCGCTTAATGGCATAGCGCTTCTAACGTCACGATCCGAGACGATTCCGATCAGGTGATAATCCTTGGTTACAACAGGAATATGACGTATTCGATGCTCGGCCATTTTCTCCTTTGCCTCAAAAATATCAGCATCTTTGTTGATTGTGATAACCTTTTTAGTCATCGATTTGCTGACAAACATTTTTTCCTCCACTACTTTTGTTCAAGATCTCTTGTTTTGTCTAAAAGTTAAATCCAATTTTTTCTCGTTCCCATGCTCCAGCGTGGGAATGTATACTATATGGGTTCCCACGCTGGAGCATGGGAACCAGGCATCCCTCAATTCCTTAATCCCTCAATTCGTAATTCCTTAATTTATTTATGATTTAATAAAATTTCAATATGGTTTTTTGCAAGCTCGGGAAGACGTTTAAGGGAGTATCCCCCTTCAAGAATGGAAATCAGCCTTTTGTTTGAATACTTATCCGCCATTTCCACCAAGCTTTTTATTATCCACGAAAAGCCTTCAGTTGACAGCTTAATATCCGACATATCATCATCAACATGACCATCAAAGCCGCATGATATAATAATTACCTCGGGCTTAAATGATTCGAACGCAGGAAAAAGGTCCCTTTTTATAAGGCGTTTATACTCACTATCCCCCTTGCCTGGTAACACCGGAGAATTTTTGGTAAATCCCAATCCAGACCCTTCCCCTTCTTCAAATTCTCTCCCTGTGCCAGGATAGGCAAATGAAGGGTGCTGGTGGATTGAATAATAAAAGATACTTGGATCATCTTCAAATATATGCTGCGTGCCGTTGCCGTGATGAACGTCAAAGTCGGCAATTCCAACCCTTTTTATGCCCCATTCTTTTTGCAGATACCTTGCTGCAATTGCTACATTGTTGAAATAGCAAAATCCCATTGCCTTGTTAATTTCAGCATGGTGCCCTGGAGGCCGCACAGCACAGAATGCATTGTCGATTTCGGCGTTCATGACAAGACGTGTTGCATCAAGGATACCTCCGACAGCGAGAAGAGCTGTCTCATATGTTGCCTGGCATATTTGGTTATCGGGGCAGTCGAATGTTGAGTTGCCTGAAAGACAGGCCATTTCAAAGCGCTTAATATATTCTTTGTCATGTACAGCCTCGATCCATTTTAAATCAGGAAGACTGGCATGAATCAAAGTGAGACTGGAAAGAAGTTCGGCCTCTTTTATTCCCCGGTAAACAGCCTGAAGCCTTGCAGGCGTTTCTGGATGATAGGAACCGGTATCATGAAGCAGATATCTTTCATCAAATAAAAAACCTGTTTTTTTCATATACTTCTCTTCAAGTCGCGGTTAGCCCGGATATCTTATGGCTAACGTAAAATATCCAGGTAATTGTATCAAATATTATAAATGCCGCTTTTACAGACCGATTATCATGTAGCAGTTCGATATAGTCAAATCCGCCTGCGGCGGGCTGCAGCCCTGCGAGACAAGATTTACGTTTCGCTCTAACAAGCTGCAATGGATCTTTAATAATAATTAGGCCAGATAAATGAAACAGTCAACCTAAAATTTTATCCCGGAAATTCGATGCCAAAATCACATACAGGACTCTTATCAGCTCAGGCGGAACGACTCGACTATTTAACTGCTTGACTTCTGCCATCATGTTGCAGGGCTGAAGCCCCGCCCTACGTTTGAAAAAAAGAAATTTCTATATACAGAAATTTGAAAACTCATTTTTTTATGCACATCCGGGCATTCCATATTCTGGAGCGAGCCGACCGTGTTGCCGTCTTTTCCGCCGACACGGTCGGCTCGCTCCATAGTTACTGTAACTAAAA
>CBDAFK010000098.1:0-3465 GCA_965195235.1 uncultured Desulfobacterales bacterium
TGAACCGCTTTCAGCATTGGATCCTAATTTTCGCGAAGATATCAGAGAAATAATTAAAAGGCTGCATATTGAAACCGGCATTACAGTACTTATGGTTACCCACGATTTTACAGAAGCCCATTTCCTGGCACAACGAACAGCGGTAATCAACAATGGAAGAATTGAGCAGATAGGGTCGATTGCCGAAGTGTTTCATCAGCCATCAACCCCTTTTGTTGCTGACTTTGTCGGCATGAAAAACATCTTTCCGGCGATATTTAACGGGAACAAAGCTCAAACAGGAAAACTGGAGATAAAAACAAACTCACATATAAACGGTTCTAAAAAATATATAGCCATTCGGCCGGAAGATATTCATGTAAGCGTGGATAAACAGTCATTGCCTGAACGCAATTCAATTAAAGGCACTGTGTCAAAGATTTTAAATCATGGTTTTTACTGTGATATATGCATAGAAACTTCTGATGTTAAATTTACGGCTATTATCCCGTCAAATTCACTTATAAATATGAACCTTGTGGCAGGAATCAGTGTCTATATCTCATTTGATCCCGCCAATGTTCATGCCATATAAAAGGAGGATATAACATGAAAAAAAAGTTTAGCAATTTAGTTGTACTGTTTCTGGTTTCTTTACTTTGCGTTTGTCATGTCTATGCAGGGCAGTCTGATGCACAAAAGTATAATGCCGTTTATGGGGCAGGCGGCCCAGCTATGACAGTGGCTACTGGAAGTCCCGGGGCGTTGGGTCTTTTGAAGGCTTTGGCAGAGCCATTCTGTAGCGCAAACCATTGCCGGATTAATTGGATTAAAAAAGGAAGCGGGGCATCATTAAAGGCCATGCAAGCCGGAAAAGTTGACATGGTCATGGTGCATGCGCCGGCAACGGAAAAGAAGGCGGTCGAAGATGGGTGGGCAACTATGAGGACCCTTCTGGGCAGCAATGAATTTTATATCGTGGGTCCTGAATCTGATCCTGCAGGTATCAGTAAAGCCAAGTCAGCCAAAGATGCTTATGCCATGATCTCCAAAGCTGGAGCAAAGTTTTTTTCTCGCGGCGACAACTCAGGCACCCACAAAAAGGAAATGAAAATCTGGAAACTCGCAGGAATTAAACCTGCGGGAAGCTGGTATGTCATTACTAAGGATTTCATGGGGCCGACGCTTATGCGTGCAGATAAGGAAACTGGATATTTCATGTCCGATTCAAGCACTTTTTTTGCCAAGAAATCCGCGATCAAAAATCTCAAAATCCTGTTCCAGGGGGATCCGGTTTTGGTTAATGTTTACCATGCATTAGTCGCCTCTCCTGCAAGATATCCTCAGGCTAACTATAAACTTGCAGCCAAATTCGTGGAGTTTGTAAGCTCCGCTGGGGGCCAGAAGATCTTCAGAGATTATGGAAAAACCAAGTATGGCTCACCTCTTTATAATGATGTAGAATACGCCAAAAAGTGGGAAAAGTAGAGCTTATAACCTTTTCTTCAAGGCTTTTATGTAATAATTCATTAATACCTAAAATGAGACCTCTGAAAAATATTCAATTTTCAGAGCTCTCATTTTATTGACATTTCCTTAAACCAGGCCAAAAGGTTAATATGTGGTTTGATCCAGATGACGTGCATGTCATGTAACAATTAAAGAAATTGGACGAACGAACAACAAATTACGTCCTCCAATAGCAATCTATGTTGTTGGCAATATTTTTAGCATACCAGCAAACATAAAAAAGTAGCATGGGGAAATGATTATGAATCTGGAGAAAGTCCAAATATAAAGCAGCCTGTGGTGGGGCTCCCTGTTAGAAGTAATATTTTGCAAAACAGGCAGCCTTGTAATCATATGGCTTTTCTCCAAATTCGCTGTGAGAATCGCCGTGAAACAGGGTGAATTTGAATTTGAGCTCAAGATTGGATATCGGTTCATATAATAATTCCGGTGTTAAGGAATAACTTTTGTCTTCAGCATTGAGGATAATGTTCAGGGAAGGGGTAAAGTAAAGTATATTAAAAGGTTCTTTCTGAGTGATTTTTAGATACAAATATTGTTCCATAAAACTTTTATCACTGTAAAAGGCTTTTGTGTACCCAAGACTTTTTTTCAGGCCGCTTTCCGCGCCTGTTGCCTGATAAGTATTATATCCTTCTTGAATATAGTTATAATATCCGCTTATTTCCTCTTCACTGAATCCTGTGCCGTTTCTGTATATCTCTGCAATAAATGTTGTGTCATGTCTGTTTAGATAACGAATCCCGAGAAGATAACTTGCAGCGTCAGATTGCCTGTTGTGCAGAATGCCATTGCTGTCTATATATTGCTTTTCAAAATTATTGATAAATGCCGCTTCGCCGTGCAGTTCAAAGTTGGTCGTAAAATTTCTTGAAAAATCGACCCCAAACCTGTCATCAATGCTTTTTCCCGCAAGAAACATAATATCTATGTCAGTATCATATGCCAGGAAGTATAGCTTCCCTGCAAAATTCAGATGGTCTGTTTCCCCAAAACTGCTGTTGAGATCATTATAAACAGGAATGATTGCCGGTGTGAAAGCGATGGTTTTGATGCGCCCTGAAAGACTCTTTATATAATCAATGGATATTATTGAATAACCCTCAAGGGACGCTTCCGGATCATCAGGGTTTTTTGGCCTGCTTGTAAAGGCAGCGGGATTCCACGCATAACCTTTGCCCCACTTCATAACCTTTTTTCCGGCTTCAACAGTAAAAGAAGGTGTGGCCTCAAACGAAACAACTCCTTCGTATAATTCTGTTTCATCATCCCGCCCGAGATAATTCTGTGTTATGCTGGTGTTTGTTTTTACATAAAGCCTTGCAAAGTCTTTTTTGTAATCCCCCTCCAATTGTAAAGTAATATCGTATGAGTCGACAGAGGAACCTTCTTTACGATTATAAAACTTCTGGGAATAAAGCGCTGAATTCTTGTTCAGGCTGTATATCGTATAATTGGCTTCGATGTTTCCGCCGATATGGCAGGGCTTGTCTTTGGTGTCGGGTATCTCAAAATCATATTCACCTGCTAACGCATTGAGGGGGAGGAGATATGTAAGCATATAAAGCAGGATAATAATAACAGCCTGGTTAGACATTATCGAAGACTGTCAATTCTTGGCATATAATTTAAGGTGAAAACCTCGTCCGGCAAATCCTTGTTTTTTATTTTGGCAAATATAAAAATTGATTTATACCCTTTGTATAGAGGGCTGTCTGTCTCGATTACGGCCGGGCGTACAATACCGTCGCCAAAGTCCTTGATCTCCTTGAAATAAAGGGTCTTGATAAGCATCCCGGATGCGGCAAAGCATCTAATTACAGTTGGAACATGCCTTTTATCATCCACCCACATTTTAATTCTGTCATAGGCGACAGCCGTTGTTTTTGCCTTTAAGTAAAGGATGTATTTATCATCTGTCTTTTCCAGCTTGTCGCAGTTGTATTCAGCGCTATA
>CBDAFK010000099.1:0-14142 GCA_965195235.1 uncultured Desulfobacterales bacterium
AAAAGATAGAAGTAACGGGTGCGGAACAGGAGGCAAAAACGAGGCTGTGCTGGCGCGGAAGTGAGAGGTCAAGCGAAAAAGATGTATTTTTCGGAGGGAGAGGTGTTTTTTCTCTTGACAGACCCTTTAATGGGTGACCCTTATGATGGTTAAGCGGGTCGTTTGGAGTTATAATTTTATGAAAAAAACAAAAGGAAGAGTGCGATTGATCCGTTATACTGGCGCTCCAGGCGAGCTGATAGCTTCTGCTGCCAGGCTCTGTTATGCAAAAGACACGGAAACGGTTTTTGATCAGGAACCAGGCCAGGCAAAGAAGTTTGTTGGAATGTTGCGTGATATGGGGCATATGAGTCCGATTGAGCATGCTGTTTTTACCTTTTATATCGAGGGCGTATCACGGGCAATGACCCACCAGCTTGTCCGGCACAGGCTGGCCAGCTATTCGCAGCGGAGCCAGCGATACGTAACACATGGCGGTTTTGATTATATCATGCCGCCGCAGCTTAAAGGAAAAAAGGTTAAAGATGAAGGCGTAGAGGTAGATGCGGAGAAGTATTTTGAAGAGACTATGGAATACCTGGCCAAACGTTATGTCAGGCTCAACGAGGCCCTGGGAAGTAAAGGCGAATCGAGCAATGAGGATGCCCGCTATGTTCTTCCAAATGCCTGCGAAACCAAAATCCTGATGACTATGAACGCCAGAGTACTTCTGCATTTTTTTGAAGAAAGGCTCTGCCTGCGCGCCCAGTGGGAAATCCGCGGCGTTGCCGACCAGATGCTGGTGCTCGCGCGTGAGGTGTGTCCAAGTGTTTTTAATGGAGCTGGCCCAAAGTGTATACGTCTTGGTAAATGCCCTGAAAAAAAGATGACATGCGGACAATTTGAAAAAATAAAGAAACGATACGCGAAGATTGAGGAATTTAGGAATTAAAAAAGCAGCCGTTAATAAGACGGAGGTAGTTATGACAAAATCTATATCTCAAGAGACTCTTCATCAAATGGTTGCACGCTGGGCCTCTTCTCGCCCGGAGAATTATCGGTTTAAAATTTATAAAGATACATCAGATTTTTTTCGTGTCGAATATGGAAGTGTGGTTATTCTTAATGAAAAGCCCTTTCTGATTCTGCTTAATGCAAAGGAAGGACGTTTCGGGCTTGATGATGAGGAAAAATTTTGGGTTAAGCGATCAATTGATCTGACTGATGGGCGCCGTAAGATCTTAAAGCTTGTTTTTTATGAAAAATTTACGGCTACTATAGGTGGCATTCCCTTTGCGTGCTTTAGAAGCCCAAGAAAAGAGGCGCGTATCTTAAAGCTGGTAGCCGGTCATAAAAATTTCATGCATGGATATGCAGTAGAGGATGAAAAGGGAAATATTGTTAGAGTATTAGACGTAGTTAATGGAAAAAGTATCCATGATTATATGCAAAATTTAAATTTTGATCATAAGACCTATTTTTATGAACAGTTTCCCGACATCTTAAGTAAATATATTGAGTGTATTAAGGCTATTAAATTTTTACACGAAAATGGTGAGAAACACGGCGATATTCGCAGAGATCATATTTTAATTGACAGAAACAGCGGAGATTTCCGCTGGATAGATTTTGACTATAATTACATGCAGAGAGAGAATATATATAGTTATGATCTTTTTGGGCTGGGTAATATTTTAATATTTCTGACAGGGATGGGCGACATAATGATGACTGATCTTAAGAAACAAAACCATCCTGCCCTAAGTTCGCTGACAGATGATGATGTTAATATTGTTTTTCACAATCGTGTGGCAAATTTAAAAAAAGTTTATCCTTATATACCTGAAAATCTTAACAGGACGCTCATGCATTTTTCAAGAGGCGCCAACTGGTTTTATGATAATACCAGTCAATTGCTGGAAGATTTAGAAGAGTTCATACAGACACAATAGAAAATTAAAGGATGAACGTCCAACACGTGTCTTGGCATAGCATTTGCGAAGCCAGATCGAACATCCAACATCGAATAATGATGCCGCTCCGCTATTTAAGTTATTTTAAAATCGAATAAAGAAAGCATAATTTTATAATTTCCTATACAATAAAAACCATCAATTCTAATTATGGAATAATTTTTGTGAATCAAAAGAAATGGAATACTACGAAATTACTTAACGAGGTCTGAAGGAGGAAAAGAGCATGAATAAAGAGCATACTTTTAATAAGAATATTCTTATTGCAGTTGATGAGTCAGAGAATGCCCGTCGTGCGGTTTTATATGTGGCTCAACTTCTGGAAGGCGCAGAGGGCTTCAGGGTTACTATTCTGCATGTAATTAATGAACCGGAAGAAGATTACTTTCCTACTTTGGAACAGAGAGACAAATGGCTCAGCCAGTATAAAGAGAAAGTTGATAAAATGTTGCAAGACTACAGTCAGATATTGATACAAAAGGGTTTTGATCCAAGCGTAATTTCAGTTCGCTCTACAATGCGTAAGTGTGCTTCTATGGCAAAATGCATTTTGGAAGAAAGAGATGAGACAGAATACAGCACCGTAGTCGTTGGAAGACAAGGGCTTTCACGAAGTGATGAGTTTCTCTTCGGCAGTGTCTCCAGCAAGATCGTTAACTATGCACGTAATTGTACGGTTTGGGTGGTTGAATAAATCACGGGATTAGGATTGCTTAACACTGGATTTTATTGATTGGAGGGATAATGCTGGAGATATTTAAAAGCGGCGGACCGGTTATGTATCCGCTTTTAGCCTGTTCTATTATTGTGATGACCGTTATCATAGAAAGGATAATCTTCTGGGTCAGAATGAATATGCAGCGCAATCAGTCTCTTGTTGACGAAGTCCTTGAACTTTGCAGGACAGGGGATTGGGGGTCGGTTAGAGAAAAAACCACAGGATCAAAAGATTATATTATAAGGATTCTAATAACAGGTATTCTGCATCGTGAATTTTCTATGATTAGGGCTATGGAATCTGCCGGCGCCGAAGAGATAAAAAGGATGCGCAGATATATGAGTGTGATAGATACTATGATCACTGTGACGCCCCTGCTTGGGATTTTCGGCACGGTGCTTGGGATTATCACATCCTTTGATGTGTTAGGGACAACCGGTATCGAACATCCTGAAGCTGTTACAGCAGGGATAGCCCAGGCCCTGCTTACTACTGCAACAGGGCTTGGCATTGCTATCCTTTCGGTTTTTCCATACAATTACTTTAATTCACGGGTTGAAAATGCAGCTCTTTCCATAGAAAAATACGCCACCAGCCTGGAGATTGTTTATGAAAAGCTGGCGCAGGGTTCAGCCACACAAAAGGGGAATCTAAAATGAAGCTCAGCTTTCAATCAAACAGAAAGGCTCGTATTGAAATGCTTCCCCTTATTGATATTGTTTTCCTGGTTCTGGTTTTTTTCATATATGCAATGCTTTCAATGGCCGTGCATCGCGGCCTGCCGGTTATCCTTCCTTTATCTTCCACCGCAAAGATCGATAAAACAATGGTTTTGTCTGTGACGATTAAAGCAGACGGAACGGTTTTTATTGACAAAAAACCGACCCATTTGGATGATTTGACAGAAGTGTTAAAGAGAGCGGTCAAAGAGGATAAGGAGGCTAGCGTTCTTCTTTTTGCAGATCGTGATTTGTTATATCAAAAACTTTTTAAGGTCATGGATTGCATCAGAATGGCGGGCATAAATAGAATTTCTCTCCAGGCAGAGGCGGATAGTTAACTGTGAGGCCAATAATATTTGCCGCATTGCTGGCAATTGGGATACACGGTTTGCTTTTGGGAATGGAGTTTGATTGTCTCAAGAAGAAGCATGTTTACAGGCCGGATACCAAGGCTGTTACCATGACCCTGACATATTTTGTTCCCCCTCACCCAAACCCTCTCCCCCGTGGGGGAGAGGGCAGGGTGAGGGGGCGCCATCCTCAAGTTATTGAGAAGTTACCAAAAGCGCAAAAAAGGCAGGTGATATCCAAAAAGATGGTCAGCGCTCCTGTTAAGCCGGAGAAGGTGATTTTTGAAGAATCTGAAACTCAAGAAGAGATTGTTACAGATATTGATGTTGCGGCAGCCGTTGATATCAAGAAGGAAACGCCTGTCGTGAGAGAGGCGGTGCCATTATACAAAGTAAATCCGCCTCCGGAATACCCAAGGCTGGCAAGAAAAAGAGGTTATCAGGGCACGGTGGTTCTCGATGTTCTGGTTGATCAAAATGGAAAGGTAGGGAATCTCCGGTTGTTTACATCCAGCGGCCATTCAATTTTAGACAAAAAGGCAATGGTTTCTGTAAAGGAGTGGCTGTTTGAACCTGCGATGAAAGGGGATAAGAAGCTTGATATGTGGGTTAGAGTTCCGGTCCGTTTTGAGTTGAAGTAGTTACGAGTATTATTCTTATATCCATAACATTCGTGTTTGTCGGGCCGGTTATCAGCAGATCGCCAAGTTTTTGGAAAAAATGATAAGAGTCGTTGTTTGCCAGAAAATGGCCTGGATTAAGACCCATGGTCATGGCTCTTGATAAAGTATTTGTATCAGCTATTGCCCCTGCGGCATCTGTGGGGCCGTCTGTGCCGTCTGTGCCTCCGCTTAGAACTACTATATTTTTTGCTCCGGCAATATCCATTGCTGCAACCAGCGCAAATTCCTGATTTCTTCCTCCAAGCCCTTTCCCCCTGATAGTTACAGTAGTTTCTCCGCCGGAAAGGATGCAGGCAGGCGAGGGAATCGGATTGCCGGTTTGAATAATTTCTTTTGCTATGGCGCTGTGAACATGGGCTACATGGGTTGTGTCGCCTTCGATCATAGAAGAGAGGATCATGGTTTTATATCCGAGCTCCAGCGCCTTTTTGCTTGCCGCTTTCAGGGCTAATGTATTACTTGCAACGATTAAACTATGGACCGATTCAAAGAAGAGTTCATCGGCTTTTGGAGTTTCGGGAATCAGTCCTTCCATGCCCGCCTTAAGATGCGTAAGAATTGTAGCGGGAATATTTTTTAAATTATATTTTTTAAGAATTCCCCAGGCATCGTTGAATGTTGAGCTGTCAGGGACAAAGGGGCCGGATGCAATCACATCTATTTTGTTTCCAATCACATCTGACAGCATGAGATTGATGGTGGTTGCCGGGTATGCCGCCCTTGCCATCTGGCCGCCCTTAACGGATGATATATGTTTTCTGACAGCATTGATTTCATCAATAGTTGCGCCACATTTCATCAGGCTGCCGGTTATTTTCAGCTTTTCTGAAAGAGTGATATCTCCGGCAGGCAGGGGGAGCAAAGCGGAGCCGCCTCCTGATATAAGGGAAAAAATCAGATCTCTTTTCCCGCACTTTTTCAGTAAAGTTAGAATCCTTTTAGTCCCTTCAACTCCGTTATGATCCGGCAGAGGGTGACCGGCCTCAATAATATGTGTAAGGGAAAGTTTTTCAGTGTATCCATACTTGACATTGATTATGCCCGTGTCGATTTTTTTCCCAAACAGATTTTCCACGGCCCTGGCCATAGGCGCTGTTGCCTTTCCGCCTCCAATTAGAAAGACTCTGTCGTATTCAGTCAAATCGAGTTCAGTGGTATCTTGTTCTTTTGCGCCTAAAATCAGCTTGTTTCCCGCAATCCGGACAGAATGCTTCACTGCCATATATGGGTCCACGGCTTCAAGAGAGCTTAAAAATATCTTTCTTGCTTCAAAACGCATATTTTTGAGAAGCTTTTCATCCATAGATTTTATCTCTGTTAACTAACTTCGTATTAACTGAATATAAATTTGTCAACACCAATTACCAATTTTGATGGCGTCGTAAAAAGTCGTCACTCCGGCTAATAGTCTAACAGTCTTCAGCCTGTCTGCCCGAGCAGTTATTTTTGACAGATTTCCTGAAAAGGTGAAAAAAGCCGCTCGTGTAATAAACAGCCTTGTCTGCATTTTTTACAATAATATTTCTTGAAATTGATGAAGTATTCGGATAAAATTTTAATATGTGAGATTTTTATGGGGGGAGGAGAATATGGAGGATAACATAGAGGTTTTCTTTAAAGGGCAGTTTCTTATAGCTATGCCGGGCATGACAGATCCGAACTTTTTCCAGACAGTCACCTGTATTTCCGAGTATACCAAGGAAGGCGCTGTGGGCATTGTTGTGAATCGGCCTCATCCTACCATACTTGGAAAGGATATTTTTGATGAGCTTAAAATAAACTATGTTCCCGCCTCTGAATCAACACCAATATATATTGGCGGTCCTGTTCATATCGGTGAAATTTTTATTCTGCACGGGCCTCCATTTAACTGGGAAAGCTGTTTTATGGTTACCCCTTTTCTTGCCATGAGTAACAGCAAGGATATTCTAAAGGCGGTAGCAAAGGGCGAGGGGCCTGAAGCCTTTATTATAAGTATAGGATGTGCCGGCTGGAGTAAAGGTCAGCTTGAATCGGAGATAAAGGAAAACATATGGCTGACATGCCCAATTTCTGAAAGGATTATTTTTGAGATGCCGGTTGAGTACAGGTGGGAAGAAGCTGTGAAAAAAATGGGGATAGATCCTGGTAAACTTTCGGATATAGCGGGGCACGCCTGATAAGTACTGAAGCTTTTGTCGGATTAACACCTCCTATTGTAACTACCCAGGTTAATAGGCACAAAGGCACAGAGGCACAAAGTTATCTTGCCTATTTGTTGCTTAACTTTATGTTTTCATTTTTTCTTTGTGCCTCTGTGCCTACCTGAATCTTCTCATATGAATCTATTTTTTCAGCTTTAGCTTTAGTTTTTGCCTTTGCTTTAGACTTCCTTTTTCTAAGACAAGTCTTGTCTTTCCTGACAAATGCGCAAACTTTAGGATTATAGTACTCTTTACAGTTTAATGGATTATATAACGGACATTCGGGATATTTTTCTGACATAAATATTTTTCCTCGTAAATTAATTTCCCTCAGGAAATGGATTTGTGCTTACTGCCAACATAAGACCAGTCGTTGCGTCAACTAAATTTTATCTTAACATAACACAAAATATTAAATTTTACAAGGGATTAAGTCAGGCATTGTTTTCATCTTAATATTTGGCGCAATTTTTCCAGATTAATTCTTGCAAAATCTATTGAAGGATCTATTGATAAGGCTATTTCGTAGTACTTGATGGCCTTTCCAATCTTGCCCATCTCACGATAATTAGAGGCAATATTGGCATAATCGATACCAGAACCAGGGTCGAGCATGAGTACCTTTTGGAAGCACTCTATAGCCTTTTCATACTCTTTGAGAGAAAAGTTACAAAAACCCATGAGATTGTAAATATCTGTTCTTGCGCTGTCAAAGCTTTCTCCCTTTTTTAACACATCAAGAGCTTTTCTATATTCTCCCATGCTCTTCAGGCACACACCCATATAGGAATAGATGCTTACCGCATCCTGTTTTATAGGACCAAGTTCGAGTGCTTGATTAAAATAGGTTAATGCTGTTTCCGGGCTATTCATGGACAGGTGGCATAATCCAAGATAAAATTTAATGTAGTACTTTCCAGGAAGCAAATTATCCATATTTTTTAGTTTGCAAATAGCCTCTTTCGGCTTTGTGTTTTTTGATATCAGCTTGGCAGAAAACATCCCAACGCTGCTTCCCAGCGAACGTTCCCTGAAATGCGCTCCCGGTATGATTGTATAGAAGGCCGGTATTTCCAGCAAAGGATGCGTTGTATTAATTAGAATCACCTCAAAACTTTTTTTTGCAAGAATGGAAACGCAGTTTTGAACCTCAATCTTTATGTTATTGTTTGAAATGTCTGGAAGGTCGGTTATATTGATTTTAGTTTCTGAGTTGGTTATGAATTCGGCTTCTTTGATTTTTTTTAATTTGGGGAGGCCGCTTGCCATATAATTGGAACAGGTATTAAAATCGCCGGCAAGCTGGGCTACTTCTGAAAGGGCGCGGCTTAAGGCTTTTTGCGAATCCGGAGTTGTTCCCGCAGTCCATACAATTTCACTTTTTTCCGGGAAGGTCGATGGATCATAGGCCAATATTCCGACCGTGGGGATGCCTAAGTCGAGCGTAAAATCTGAAATATAAAGTTTTATGCCTGCATTTCTGTACTTTTGAATCATTTCCTTAACAAGTGGTTCTGTGGCTGAATCAGCGCTGATTGAGGGCGTTTTCAGACTGTTTTGACTGATTATGGATGATGTGTGCCTTTCCACAACTTCGCAGATGCCTTGTATTAATGCCTCTTCAATGCAATTGCCAATACATGCCCCGTTAAATTCGTTGATTGTGAAAAACCAGTCAAAGGGGATAAGGATTTCTTTATCTTGTGTCAGATTATATGCCTGTGTCCATTTTAAGGGTATATTTTCAAATATTTTTTGGGCTATTTTCAGTTCTTTTGAATCATCGTGAACCGACAAGGCGATCATTTCAAAGGATATAGCCCTGTCTTTTATATTCTTATATTTTTCAATGATAAAGTTATCAGGATTATTGTTGAAACTAAAAAAGGAAAATCTTTCTGCCAGTTCCATTACAGCGCTTGCCTCTGCCTGATGTGTGGTGGCTCCTTTGCCCATCTGTTTTTTTGTTCCAATAACCGACAATGCATCCTTGCCACAACTGCTGAGATAAACCGGTATGCCCAATCTGCCGTTGTCTATTCTTTCGGTACGTTTAAGAATGTCAAGATCAAGATTTTTCATTTTTTTCTTGAACTGCTTAACAGTTTCTTCAGGGGGCACGATCTTATCCTGATCCAGGGTAAAGCCTTTAAATGCATCGTTTAATATAATTTTACTTGTCATTAATTTTATTGTATTTCCTTATTTTATATATCATGTAATTAACTTAAGAAAATCCAGAGGCGCTTACAGTGATATTTTTTACCACGAACACGAAGATAAAGAAAAAGCCTTCGTGCTTTGTGGTGATTAATAATAAAATCGCATAAATTAATTACTATGGAAATCAAGGGTGCAAAACTTAAATTTTACCATGCAAGAGTCAAGAGCAGACTTGACCCTAAAAAGCAATGCCGGACTTGATCCGGCATCCAGAATGCATTGAAAATACTGGATAGCGCTAAAGCTTCACTACGTGCCCGGCTTTCGCCGGAATGACGAAAAAGGACGTTTTTCGACTTTCAAATAACTCGTTTGGCCGAATTTAATATAACTCGTTGATTTTTCTATTTTCTCGTTCCCATGCTCCAGCGTGGGAATGCATACCATATGGGTTCCCACGCTGGAGCATGGGAACCAGGCAATTTATAGCTTCATTTAATATGGCACTGCGAACATCTTATCGGTCCTGCCTTTTCTCCTGCTTTTTTCTTTGCCTTATGGCATGTTATGCAACTTTTTTTCATGACCTGCTTCTTTTTCAGCTTCTTCTGTTCTTTTAAATCTTTTATTATTCCTGGTGTTTTTGGGAACAGATCATGACAGGCATTGCAGTCGCCTATCGTGTCTTGATGCAGGTGGTGGGGAAAATTAACTTCACCTTTTTTGCCGCCGTCAAGTGTTATATCTTTTGCACCCTGATTTTGAACTGCAATTGCTATTGCGCCTATAAAGAAAACTATTCCAACAATTACTCCGATTATCTTAGCTTTCATTTTATTTTCCCTCCGGAAAATTTATTGTTCCACCAGGCTTTTTAATCCCGATTTTATCTGATGTGCTGATGTTTACTTGTTTTTACCCCAGTCTTCAAGTTCTGCTCCTTGATACTCCTCCTGTTGGATGGTGAGGTCCATGTTGATGGCAAGCCCCGAATGCTTCTTGACTTCGCTGTCTTCCCTCAACTGTAAGTGGCGTTCACGGGCCGCGTGTACATCCTCCAATGCCTTTCTCAAGGCCAATCCAATGGCATTGCTTTTATCTATCTGTCCGGGTTTAAATTCAGGTGGAACACCATCCTCGGCGATCTCTTCCGCAAAGCGCGCAAGCTGTTTCATCTTTTCCATGGCCTGGTCCATGATTTTCCAGCCGATGTTTTCATCCTGTTGGAAAACCCAGGAAGTGCGGAGATGCTGCAGCATTTCCGTATATTTATTTGTGACCTCTGCCTGCAACTTATCTAATAACCCTTTAGGCAATTCACTTTCTTCTCCAGGAAGACCTGCTGCTTCTTCCGGGCTTAACTTATCCAGTTTTCGTTGAAACTTCCTGGCATGGATGGCCGATTCCCAAGCCTCTCTCTGGAGGACCCGCCTGATGTGAAGATCATCAATTTTATTCACTTCTTCGTTGTAATGAGGTATCAGTTTCTCCTCGTATTCGATGTAGGATCTGAGCATCGTGGCCCGGCTGGTCGGATCATAGGGGTATGGAGCAGGTGTAAAGTTGGGCTCACCTCCCAGTTTGCCTATGATCATCCCCAGCCAGTGCATATGCCACATCTCCTCCCTGGTGATGGAAATGAGGCTCGCACCGAGAGGCGTATCTTCCCCTTCCATGTAACCGTGAACGAGATAACGTATGATGGCTGCATGCTCATCGGCAATATCCCTGTTTAACATATCAATCAATGCTTGCTTCTCCATAGGTAACCTCCCTTTACTGATTTGATGATTTGATAAAGATAGATTTTAATGTTTTCCAGCCGTCTGGACAAGCAGGCTTTCATGTTCATCTTTGTAATTATCCCTTATGGCTAATATTTCATCTTCAACAGCAAAGAAAGCATCCACCACATCAGGATCAAAGTGGCTTGCCCGGCCCTCTTTGATAATGCCAAAAGATTTTTCCAAAGAAAAAGGCTCCTTGTAAGGTCGCTTGGATGTGAGTGCATCAAAGACATCCGCAATGGCTGTAATTCGTCCTGCCTGGGGGATCTTTGAACCCTTAAGTCCTTTAGGATACCCGCTGCCGTCCCATTTTTCATGATGTGTGAGAGCTATCACCTCACCTAATTTGATAAAACCAGCGTCAGAACCTTCCAGGATCCGGGGAAATGGGGGTCAAAATGGGGGTCAAATGGGGGTCAAGTCTGCTCTTGACTCTTGTTAACCATGTTAGCCACCCTATTCGCACGTTTCTTGAGGTTTTGATCCGTCAGTATCTGTTTCTTCATTCTTTCGATGATGCTGCTTATAGAGCTATACTTTTCCATCTGAAACTCGCTGCCTATCTCCTTTAGACTGTCGCGTCTTAGTTTTCGGTTTAGGAATATGGCTACGTTCCTTGGTTCATTAAACCGCCCTCTTCTTGATCTATACAGTTCATCCCTGCTAACATTATAAAACTTACACACTGCGTTTATTATTGAATCAGCTTCAGGGGCAAGGTCTTGTGCCTGTGGAACCTCCTGATCAGATTTTATGGCATAGTATTTACCCTTAACCCAGTCGATAAATCTTTCCGGCCCCAGGACCGACGGCCATTTCTTATGTTCAAATACACCGGCTATTTTCTCATCATTCTCAATGGCAACAAACTTCCGATATTCTTTCACCCACTCCTTTCTGTTTTTTGTGAGCAACAAGAAGATGAATTCTTTGTGAAGCCACTTCCATTTTTTTGCAATAGACAGGTAGCCCTTATGGCTGCTCCAGAGATAATCATCAGGCTTGTTTACAATGCCTGCCTTTACAGGATTGCGGTGTATATATCTGACAAGTTGCAAAAGATAGCTGTTACCGCCAACAAGAATTGATTTATATCTGCCTCGGAAGAGCTGCCCATCACAGAGGTGTCTTCTGTTAAATCTCTGGGTGTATACGCCATTAATGTGCCGCATGCTCCGTGCAATATTTGCATCCGGTGTTTGCACAAGAATATGATAGTGGTTTGTCATGAGACAGTAGGCAGCAACCCGGATATTCCACATTTCCGAGCTTTCTTCAAGAAGCTCGATAAACATCTAATAGTCATGTCTGTCACGGAATATTTTTTCGGATCTTCTCCCCCTGTTCATCACATGGTACCATGCACCAGGGTACTCTATTCTAAGTGGACGTGCCATGTCATAATCCGTAACATTTTACCGTGCAAGAGCCAAGAGCAGACTTGACCCCAAGTTCACTTCGTAAAATGCGTTTGATGTCTCGTTTGAACTGAGTAGTTCTCCGAATAGTCAGCTTCAAGATAACAAATCCTTTCGTAATTCTTCGACGGAATGAAATACAGGCATGGCGGATTTGTCTTCGGCAAATGCTTCCAAAGTCGTTTCATTCGGAATTTCAAGCTTGTCAAAACTGCGTCGAATATCTTTATCCTTCAGAATATATCGTGCAACGCTCAGTCGGTCTTTCTTCGGCAATGCACGAAATACCCGGTAAAACGCCTCTGCTGTACTAATTGTTACAGATTGTGATTTTTCTGATGTCAACATCTTTGCATTTCCCCTTTTTTCATTGCCTAACAAGTAATTGTATGATTTTCCGTTTAAATATCACACATCAAAAATATTAACAACAAAAAGGTAACTTGTGTCCAGAGGGACACCCATGAAAATATGCGTTTCATATCCTGTTGATGTGTGCTGTGTGATTATTTTTTTCTTTCTCAATCTTAGATCAGGTTGATATTCTGATACTTTTAATAAATTCACCTTTTTAAATTCCGGATGAACTGGATTTATTAGAATATTATAAGAATCGGGTGCACTGACTGCCGGCACCTTCAAAATCAGGCTTTGGGCTGAAATTATCCAGTCAGTCCCAATTTTCTTCAAATCTTCGGGAACAGGATATGTATTCCAGTCCTCAGGTAAATCTTCGATCTTTATAGTTGAAAAACTTACGTCATCTTTGACTTCTATATAAGCTATACTCAGATTTATATGTTTTTCTTCAACAGCTCCTGTTTTAGTAATACCTAAGTTGAGCGATTTTTTGCGAAGATATATGTTGAGATATTGATGCATAAGGATTTGCAAAAACCGCAGGCATACCCGTGGATATGCCGAGGCCAATTTTATTAAGATCAGGTGTGAAGCCTTTATGCGCAAGAGATCGGCGCAGATCAAGTAAAAAATCGCTCAATTTAGGTAATATACTCTAAAATTGCCAGCGGTATAGATTCGGAGGCATATAGAACTCGATATCCGGAGTAATTCCATCGTCCGCCATAAAAACGAGCTCCTTGGCCGGATAAATCCTTTATGTATTTCTTCTTTCCGATACGGTATACGTTCATAGTATAGAAATTTCCATTTTTTGCTTAATTTTATCAATAGGTTGCCAAATGGGAGCGGCAGAGTAAAAATTCTTTTGAACATCGAACATCGAATGATGAATGATGAATGATGAATGATGAAATCGCTTCGCTCCGCCAGTTTATAAATTGGCAGAATTCCTTATTCAATGTTCGACGTTGAATGTTCGATGTTCGACGTTCATCTTTTAAGCCCGCCCGAAGGGCGCTAATTCAATCAGGCTACGATACCATATTGTATCTGGCCTAAAAGATTACGAACCAAATCGCTTCCAGTTCTGAATTTAAGCAATTCAATCGGTTTTCTTTGCCCCAGTGCTTTATTGGCTGTATTTAACCATTTTATGAAAGTATCACGATCTTCAAACACATCGAATCCAAGGCGGATTATTTCAGTAAGTTGAATCATACTCTCTGATACAATGGGATTTAATTTTTTATCGTTTTCATATCTCTGGAATGTTCTTAAAGATGTTGACGTTAATTCTGCAAGGTCTTTTTGGGTAAGAGCCAAAACTTTTCCTATACGGGTTAATGCCCCTTTTGTTAATCCGTTTTGACTTATTTGAATAATATCAAGTGGATTTTTAATGTGTATGCTTTCTAATTCATTCCCAAGTAAAGTTGAAACGGTTATAGGCATAGTTATCTCCCTAAAGTGTCATTTTGATATGTTATTATGCCATTTGGCGTTATTGTCAAGTGAAGGTGCCTGAAGTGCTGCAATTCAATTCTGAAGGACCATGATCACGCATCAAGCATTTTTTTGTGCAAACGCTCTGCTCGCAGGCAGAAGGTCTCCAGCTTTGCATTTATCAGTTGCGGAAAAGGGGATCCGTCGCTCTCAATTGCAAGAAAAGGCAGGTCTTCAATGTTCATCAGGATTTTTCGGAGCCGCTCATTTGCCGGGTCTGTTGCCATTTTCCCTTCACGATTCATTATCGTGTTTAAGATAGACTCTGACAAACGGTTTGGCATACAACCAAAGGGCCCT
>CBDAFK010000100.1:0-4293 GCA_965195235.1 uncultured Desulfobacterales bacterium
ATCTGACTGCAGGAGGTGCGCGTAATGTTGACGCTGATTAAGGGCGGAAGAGTAATTGATCCCGGCAATTTAGACGGCATCATGGATATTCTGATTGAAGATGGAAAGATAGTTGAAGTAAAAGAACAGAGGTCAGAGGTCAGAAGTCGGAGGTCGGAGGTCGGAGGTCGGAGGTCAGAAGTCGGAGGTCGGAGGTCGGAAGTCAGAATCATTGATGCTTTTGGCAAAATAGTGACGCCCGGGCTGATTGATATGCATGTCCATTTTCGGGAGCCTGGGCATGAATATAAAGAAACCATAAAAACAGGTTGCATGGCAGCAGCCTTTGGAGGTTTTACTGCAGTCTGTACAATGGCGAACACAAACCCAGTAAATGACAACAGACAGGTTACGGAATATATATTAAAAAAGGCCGGCCTTGCGGACTTGGTTCGTGTTTACCCGGTTGCCGCAATAAGCCCGGGGCTTCAAGGAAAAGGCCTTTGCGAATATGGGGATTTAAAAGACGCGGGAGCTATCGGTGTTTCTGATGACGGCAACCCTGTAACAGACAGCCAGCTCATGCGCAGGGCGCTGGAGTATGCAAAAGGATTCGGTCTTCTGGTTATTTCCCACTGCGAGGTTCTTGATCTTACTGCAAACGGGGTTATGAATGAAGGGGCGGTTGCAACACGAATGGGGCTTACTGGAATACCAAATGCCGCTGAAAGCATTATGGTCATGCGGGATATAGCGCTTTGTGAATTAACTGAGGCTCCTCTTCATATTGCCCATGTGAGCACAATTGAATCTGTGCGCGCGATAAGGGATGCAAAAAACAGGGGCGTTTGTGTAACTGCGGAAACAGCGCCGCACTATTTTACCCTGACAGAGGACGCTGTCGAGGGTTATAATACAAATGCAAAGATGAATCCTCCTCTGCGTTCCGGCCGGGACAGGGAAGCGGTGCTTGAAGGGCTGTCTGACGGAACCATTGATGTTATTGCCACAGATCATGCGCCTCATTCCTCCATTGAAAAAGATGTTGAATTCGATCTTGCGGCAAACGGCATCATAGGTCTCGAGACATCGCTTTCCCTTGGCTTGAAGCTGGTTGAAAAAGGTGTAATAACAATCGCCGATCTTATCGCAAAGATGTCGACAAATCCTGCCCGTATTTTAGGGCTTGATCTTGGCATAAAAAAAGGCAAGCCTGCCGATATAACCATTATCGACCCGGATATAACATATAAGGTGGATGCCGCCGGCTTTCAATCTTTAAGTCGCAACACCCCATTTGACGGCTGGGATATGAAAGGAAGGGCGATTCTGACCATGGTGGGCGGGAAGGTCGTATTTGGAGGATAATTCTCTGGAAAGAAGACTTCGACGGTTGATGTTTTTCAGGGTTGTAATTGTAACCTTCCTTCTCGGCATTGCAACCTTTATCCGGATTAAAGGAACAGAATTATCACTGCACACGGCGCTTGCGCCAACATATTCCATTCTAGCATTAACTTATTTTTTTTCTTTTGCCTGCCTTTTTCTTCCAAAGGTCATCAAAAACATCAGGATAAACATATACCTGCAAAGCCTTTTAGATATCTTGCTGATAACCGGGCTTGTATATGTAACAGGCGGAATTGAGAGCATCTATTCTGTTTTGTATCCACTTGTTATCATCTATTCAGCACTCTTTTTAGCGGGCAGAGGAGGGTTGATTTCAGCCTCAGCCTGCAGCATATTTTACGGGCTGCTGCTTGATCTGGAATACTATGGTTTTATTCAACCGGCATACACATTGGGTTATGATTATGACTTTGATGCAGGTTATGTCTTTTCGAGAATTTTTATTCATATCATATCTTTTTATATTATTGCATTGTTGACAAGCTATGCTGCCAGACAGGAAAAGAAGACCAGGGAGCTTCTCGCGGAAAAGAAAAGCGCTTTTAATCAGCTTGACCTCTTGCACAAAAGCATAATCGAGTCTGTAGATACAGGTATTTTAACACTCGATCTTCATGGAAATATAAAATCCTTTAACACAGGAGCAGAAAAGATCACCGGTTTTTTGCGCTTTAAAATTATAAATAAAAAAATCGATGATGTTTTCCCTGTTTTTTCAAGGATGCTGAATAAAGAAGATCAATGGAAACAGGGGGGCAGATTTGAAGCTGCAGATTCGGGAAAGATATTAGGTTGTTCTCTTTCTCCCCTTGTCGATAGCAACAGAGAAAAAATCGGGAATATTCTGATCTTTCAGGATTTGACGGTTATTAAAGAAATGGAACAGCAGATTGAAAAAAATAAAAGACTTGCATTCGCCGGTGAAATGGCCGCAGGTTTTGCCCATGAAATAAGAAACCCTCTCGCATCAATCAGCGGGCCGATTCAGATGTTAAGCAAAGATTTAAGGCTGGACCAAACAGATAGAAAACTCATGCAGATAATTTTGAGAGGAAAGGATCGGCTTGAAGGCTTTGTTAAAGACTTCCTTCTTCTGGCCCGGCCCAAACAGTCTGAGCGAAAAGATATTGATATTAAAGTCATTATAGATGATGTGCTTGAATCTCTTCGCTTTAGCCCTGAATGGAATGAAAATATTGAAGTAATCAGGAACTTGAGCGATCAAACCGGTATATATGGTAACAAGGCGGAGATAAGACAGGTAATCTGGAACCTGGTTCTAAATGCTATTCAGGCGATGCCCGATGGAGGCAGATTGAAAATAGAAACCACCCCAGATGAAAAAAAATATCTTGAGATACTGATAAGCGATAATGGCTGTGGAATCGAAGAAAAAAATCAAGACAGAGTCTTTGAACCTTTTTACACAACAAAGGAAACCGGCACAGGCCTTGGAATGGCAATTGTAAACAGGATTGTGGAAAGTCACATGGGTAAAATCATAATCAAAAGCAGATTAGGCAAAGGCACGGATTGTATGGTTTTGCTGCCGATACAGGAGTAGTAAATGGCGAAGATTCTCGTTGTTGATGATGATCAGGGTATGAGAGAATTTCTTGAGATTTTGCTTGCGAGGGAAGGATATGATGTTACCCTTGCTTCAGGAGGCAAAGAAGCAATAGGTCTGTGTAGAAAATATAAATTTGACCTGGTAATTACTGACCTGAAAATGCCCAAAGTCGATGGAATCGATGTTTTGAAAACCATCAGGGAGATTTCACCGGAAACCATGGTTATATTAATCACAGCTTTTGCTTCCGGAGAGACAGCCCTTGCCGCGATGAAAGAGGGGGCACACGACTATCTTGAAAAGAACTTTGATGTTGAGGACCTCAAGACTGTGATAAAGGATGCGCTCAGCAAGAAGGGCGTCAAAGAAGAAGACGCTGTTTTTATGAAGGATGTGGAGGTCGCTCTTTCTTTTGGAAATATGATTGGAAAAAGCAAGGGGATGTTAAAGGTCTATTCACTTGTTAAAAAAGTGGCAGATACTATCGCCAACATTCTTATTACCGGCGGAAGCGGCACAGGCAAAGAGCTGGTCGCCAGGGCCATCCATGAAAACAGTTCAAGAAAAGATAAATCATTTGTCGTTATAAACTGCGGCGGCATACCGGAAAACCTGCTGGAAAGTGAACTGTTCGGTTATATGAAGGGATCATTCAGCGGAGCTACCGCTGATAAGGCCGGTCTTTTTGAGGTTGCCCACAAGGGAACGATTTTTCTTGACGAGATCGGTGAACTGCCGCCGTTTCTTCAGGTAAAACTCCTTCGGGTGGTTCAGGAAAAAACTTTCAGAAGGATAGGCGGCACAGAGGATATCAAGGTGGATGTAAGGATCATATCCGCCACAAACCAGGATTTGGCGCAGAGAGTTAAAAATGGCGCTTTCAGGGAAGATCTCTATTACAGGCTTAATGTAATTCCTGTAAAGATTCCGCCTTTAAGAGAAAGAAATGAAGACATTCCCCTGCTGACAAGCTATTTTATAGAAAAGTATTCAAAAGAATTTAAAAAGGAGATTAAAAAGATATCTCCTTATGCTCTTCAGCTTCTCATGCAGCATTCGTTTCCCGGGAATGTAAGAGAACTGGAAAATATTATTGAAAGAAGCGTTGCTCTTGAAACCACAAATATCATTTTACCCGAAAACCTTGTTATGCCTGGAGCCGGTGGGATAGACGAGGATGCTGGTTTAAGCGCCGGCATTCCTGATGAAGGTGTAAACCTGAATGATGAATTGGCAAAAATCGAAAGGCTTTTGATAAAAAAAGCTCTTCAAAAAACAAACGGCTCAAAAACAAAGGCCGCTAAACTTCTCAACGTAAGCTTTGATTCACTGCG
>CBDAFK010000101.1:0-2126 GCA_965195235.1 uncultured Desulfobacterales bacterium
GATTCAGTTATTTCCATTTTGGAAACAGTTCGCCATGATGGCAGTCGCAGCGTCAAGCGAAAGCTGGAATATGACAACTATCGCAGGCAACAGGACCGGGAGTTCATTTCAGACTTTGACAGGGAAATCAAACGAATTCAGCATTGGTGGAAGTATGATTTAGGCGCTGGAGTAACATTTCAGACTTTGACAGGGAAATCAAACGAATTCAGGGCAAGCAAAAAAGTAACGATGAGTAAAACTAATCGGAAGCAGCCACACAGCTCTATTGATTATTCTTCGCTTGAGGAGTATGAATGTATTGAACTGAACAGTGAGCGAATTCCCCGCTGCTTGCGGAGGGGAGCTTCAAATAAAGAAAGCGGCTTAATTAACTGTCAACATTTTTAGGCAACGTCCAAATAATTCAATAATTGTGATATTGGCAAGGTATCTGAACTTTAAAACGTCTGGATAGATAGCCTTCAAGGGGTTATCCGGTTTTTCTGTTTAATATCCAAATTGTTGTAATATACAGTTAAAAAAACTGTTTTTTTTACTAATTTTTGGTCAATAATTATAAAGGCTGCGGGATTAGTAAGAAACTATATAATAACTGGTTAGACAAAAGCCAAATGAAGATATGATCATTAACTCGAAAAGCTTTCTATCCTTAGCTGAAAAGATTATCGCTGGTGGCGCTCCAGACATCAAAGAATACAGGGCCATTGCATCTGTGCCTGATAAAGATGTTTTTTATTTGCTGGCAGGTGCTGACGTCTTGCGAAATGCATCCTTTGGACGACGTATTCATTTTTGTACCATCTGCAATGGGAAGTCAGGCATATGCACGGAAGATTGCGCCTTCTGTTCTCAATCCAAGGTTTCCAAATCAGAAGTTCCCGTTTATCCTCTCTTGCAAAAGGAGAACCTTCAGAAAGGCGCTCTATACGCGGCGGACACACCGATAAACAAATACTCAATAGTGACGAGTGGTAGAGGGTTGTCGAAAAGCGAATTAGCGAATGTTGCTTCAGCCATTTCAGAACTAGATCAGAAAGCATTAGACTACTGTGTATCACTCGGAATTCTTGATCCAGATGGTTTTAGGGTTTTGAAGAAAGCAGGTGTAACCAGATATCATCACAATTTAGAGACGTCGAAGAGTCATTTTAGGAACATCTGCACTACACATACTTACGAAGAGAGAGTTAAAACGCTTCGTGCAGCTAAAAAGGCAGGTCTTTCCGTTTGCGCAGGTGGCATATTTGGAATCGGGGAAACATATAAACAGGTTCTTGAGCTTGCTCTAACTCTCAAAGAGCTTGATGTAGATGCCATTCCAATAAACTTCCTGACCCCTATTAAAGGAACACCGCTGGAGAAGGCCAATAATTTAACCCCTCTTAGATGCTTAAAAATCATAGCACTATTCCGTTACGTCCTGCCCGAAAAGGAAATCATTATATGTGGTGGCAGGGAAAACAATCTTCGACATTTGCATCCTATGGTTTTTTATGCTGGTGCAAGCGGCATCATGACTGGAAATTATCTGACTGCTAAAGGTCGATCCCTTCAAGATGACATAGAGATGTTGGAGGAACTTAAGCTCCGGATAAGGCAATAAATTTAATTTAACCATACAGGTTTTCAATCCATCGAATAGCTTCTGTGTAACTGATATTACCAAGATAGCGCTGTGTTGTGGACAGATTTGCATGCCCAAGGATTACCTTGCTGCAGGGAGTTTCAAAATGGGCTAAAATCGATTCAATCAGCCAGAACATGATAAACACCCCCGCCACTGAAAAGCACTTTACAATTGATCTTTCTTTGATATATTCTTATTTATTTTAAGACCCTCAAACTTATCCCTATGAAAGATTACAGACCAATTATCGGTATTACAATGGGTGATCCTGTTGGTATCGGCCCGGAGATTATCCTGACGGCCCTTCGTGAGCCTGCCACGATTGATGAGATCAAATCACACAGTTATGCGCTTGCCCCGGGCTGCTATGTAGGTGCGGAAGAAATGGGAAACGACGGTGTGCCTTTCGAGAAAAAAATGGCCGAATTCTCTGCCACCCTTTACCAGCAATTCAACAAGGCCGATCAACTCGAAACCACGATCCGAAAGAATCTGG
>CBDAFK010000102.1:0-4959 GCA_965195235.1 uncultured Desulfobacterales bacterium
GTGATCAAGCTTTCGTTTTTTACCCATCAAGGGTAAAGCAATTTCTTCTTGCCGTTATAGCGGTAATATTATCGATTTTGGTTGACCTGATATTACCCCCACTCCCTAAAAAGATCGTGCTCAATTTTCAGATGGTCGAGAACTCTGGCGATTACGGTATCGACAAGGTCGGATATGGTTTTTGGATTGAAATAGAAAGAAGGGGAGGGAGGCATTATTGTAGCGCCTGACATGGCAAGTTTATACATGTTTTTTATATGAATTGCGTTTAAAGGGGTTTCCCTGGGAAGCAGGATAAACTGTCGTTTTTCCTTCAGGCTGACATCTGCCGCCCTGTGGATGAGGTTGTCCGCTATTCCTGAAGCAATTGCTCCAAGTGTTTTCATCGAGCAGGGAGCGATCACCATTCCGTCATGCCTGAATGACCCGCTTGCAGGGGGAGCAAAAAAATCATCCTGCTCATAGATATTTAAAGCCGCATCTTTATGAATGACAACCTCTTTATCCTTTAAAAAAGATGAAAGGGATTCACCTTTGTAACCGGTTTCATGCTCAAGTACTTTATAGCCGGCATTTGAGATGATTAAATATATATTTACAGGCTTATTCAAAAGAGCCTTTAATAGCCTGATGCCGTAAATCGATCCGGAAGCGCCGCATATTGCCACTATAATTTTTTTGTTCATATCCATTGCCTGACCAGTTCATCGGCTAATATGCCGACAAACAGGATTATTGAGATTGCGCTGTTAACATGGAAAAAAGCGATATTAACATTGCTGAGATCAGATGGTTTAACAAGTTTATGTTCAATAATAAGCAGCAGGCCGATTATTAGAACTGTTATTAAATATATTATCTTCATGTCAAAGGCAATAAAGATCAAAAATAAAAAGAAGAAAGAAAAAACATGGGAAATGGAAGAGATTAAAAGGGCTTTCTGAACCCCGAACCTGGCGGGTATGGAAAAAAGTTTTTCTTTTATATCAAAGCCTGTGTCCTGGCATGCATAAAGGATGTCAAAGCCTGCGATATAGGTTAAAAGGGTCAGAGAAAGCAATGTGACAGGCAATGAAAAGGTGTTGGTAAGAGCTATCCATGCGCCGAGAGGTGCAAGTGATTCCACAAATCCAAGATAAAAATGGGAAAACCATGTAAATCTTTTTGTGTAGGAATAGGAAAACAGCAGTGCAAGCACGGGAAAGGAAAGATAAAGGCAGATTTTGCCTAACATGGCAGCGGCAAAAATAAAAATAAGGGAAAATAGAATTACGAACATTTTTGCAGAGAATAAGGAAAGCATGCCTAAAGGGATTTCACGTTTTGATGTGCGCGGATTTTTTGCATCAAACCCTGCATCTACAATCCTGTTAAAACCCATTGCAGAGGAGCGTGCCCCGATCATGGCGATAAGAATCCAGAAGAGATATGACAGGCTGATTGGATGGTGCCGGCAGGCAAGTATTGCCGCTGAAAGGGCAAAGGGAAGCGCAAAAATGGTATGGCTGAATTTGATTGTTTTGCCGTATGCAAGAACCTGATCAAATATATAGCGGTTTTTCAACTGTCTCATTTTTCATTAAGCCAGATTCCGTGGATTTGTGCTCCACAATAGGGGCAGCGGCCGTTTTCCAGCACATTTTTGATTATGGAAAAGCCCAGACGGTTGATAAGTAGCTTTCCGCAATTAGAGCAGAATGTATTTTCCCCGTTCTCGCTCGGCACATTTCCGATATAAACATATTTCAACCCGGCCTTAATACCTATTTCGCGAGCCATAACAAGGGTTTCAACCGGCGTTGGAGGGCGATCTGTAAGCCTGTATGTCGGATAAAATGCGCTTATGTGCCATGGTGTTTCAGGGCCAAGAGATTTAACAAGAAATAGAGCTAATTTTTCAAGCTCCTTTTTGTCGTCGTTTAGCCCGGGAATAAGCAGGGTAGTAACCTCAACAAAAATGCCGAGCGATTTCATAACCTTCAAAGTCTTCTTAACAGGTTCCAGCCTGGCTTTGACAACCTCTTTGTAAAAACTTTCATTAAATGCCTTTAAGTCAACATTCGCTGCATCGAGGTAGGGGCTTATCATGTGAACGGCTTCGGAAGTCATATACCCATTTGTTACAAACACATTCTTGATCCCCTTTGCATGAGCGAGCTTTGCGGTATCAAAGGCGAATTCAAAGAATATGGTCGGCTCGGTATAGGTATAAGCTATGCTTTTGCAGCTTCCTTTTATTGCTGCGTCCACAACATCTTCAGGTGAATATAAGTCGCCGGTTATCATGCCATTATGGTCTGACGGCATCTGCGAAATATCCGCATTCTGGCAGAAAAGACATTTAAAATTGCAGCCCACAGTTGCTATGGAATAGGAGAGACTTCCGGGCATGAAATGAAAGAGCGGTTTTTTTTCGATCGGATCTATGTGGCTGGCAATGAGTTTTCCATAGACCAGCGTTTTCAGAATTCCTCCCTGGTTTTCCCGGACACCGCATATCCCGCGCTTGCCATCTTTTATAATGCAGCGATGGCTGCACAGGTTGCATTTTACCTTTTTTTCCTTTAAGTGTTCATAAAGATATGCTTCCATAATCGCTACTCCTTATTATTTCGTAACAATTTTTATATTTACCGCAGAGTCGCAGAGGACGCAAAGAAGTTTATTTTTTTAAAAAAACTTTTAATCTTTGCGTCTCGGCGGTGAGATATATATTTTTCTTGTTTATCCTGTTATCCTGTCTGAATTTTTTTTCAAATGGCTAAATTGTTACATTATTTCTAACCTGTTGCTGTGTCGGTTGTACGCTTGACATTGTATCTGAGTGGGAGGGGTCTGGTTTTAAAACGAGGGACAAGCGTGACAACCATACCTGCAAAAGCCCCAAAAGGACATCTTTGCAACAGACTGAGCTGTTCTATTCTGGATGCAATATTTCCATGTATTACAGGCAACTGGCATGTTGTTCTCCATGATATGGGAACATCTCCTAAAACAGTTCTAACAATTTGTTTCATCTCCCATACACTGAAAAATTTTCCGTGATTGTATACAGTTTTAGCAAATATTCCTTTAATACGCCTTTGAATTCCTTTAATCGAATACCGGTTCAATACACCGATAAATATTTTGTCTTTTGTAACCCTGCATGCCTCTTCAAAGGCTTTTTGAGGATCTTCGACAAATTCCAGGGTGGTAATAAGGCATGCATAATTAAAGGAGTTATCGTCAAACGGAAGGTCTTCGGCAAATCCGCGATGAAGATCTACGCGATTGCCAAGATTTTTTGCCGCAATATCAAGCATATACGGGGAGGAATCGAGCCCTGTTGCCTGAAGCCCCATTTCTACAAACGACAGAAGGTTTGCTCCGATTCCGCAGCCTATATCGATAATCGAATTTCCACGCACAGGCTTGAGCATATCAAGCATAAGACGTTTTTCAAGATCAAAAAGAAATCTATTGTGCGGCTTATTAAACCATTGCTCGTAAGCTATGGCATCATGAAAATTAAATACATAACCCATGTAAACAATTTAATAAAAAAAAAGGCTATTATCAAGGGAAAAAAACAAGGACATCCACATTTGACAAACTCGTAAAAAGTCGAAAAACATATATGGACTCCGGCTTGTCTGCCACAGGCACGGTTTTCACCGGAGTGACGTCTTTTTACAAAAGGCATTCCTCGATATTTTCATGAAATATTACAAATATCTTTTGCACCCTGATTTTGAACTGCAATTGCTATTGCGCCTGTAAAGAAAACTATTCCAATGATTACCCCGATTGTCTTAGCTTTCACCTTATATTCCCTCCGGAAAATTTATTGTTCCACCAGGCTTTTTAATCCCGGTTTTATCTGATGTGCTGATGTTTATTTGTTTTTACCCCAGTCTTCAAGTTCTGCTCTTTGATACTTCTCCTGTTGGATGGTAAGGTCCATGTTGATCACAAGCCCTGAATGCTTCTTGACTTCGCTATCTTCCCTCAACTGTAAGTGGCGTTCCCGAGCCGTCTGCACATCCTCCAATGCCTTTCTCAAGGCCAATCCAATAGCATTGCTTTTATATATCTGTCCGGGTTTAAATTCAGGTGGAACACCATCCTCGGCGATCTTTTCCGCAAAGTGCGCAAGCTGTTTCATCTTTTCCATGGCCTGGTCCATGATCTTCCAGCCAATGTTTTCATCCTATTTGACAAACTCGTGTTTTACGGGACGTTCGTGCAGAAAGTGCTTGACTCTTTTTCTGCAATATGAAAATTATAAATCATGCCAAGATTAGCAAGATTAGATGCTCCAGGAATATTGCACCATGTGATAGGCCGGGGAATTGAGAAAAGAAAGATTTTTCTTAGTGATACAGATCGTAATGATTTTATAGATCGTCTGTCAGCGCTGGCTCAGGATAGCGCTATGGAAATCTACGCCTGGGCGCTGATGCCGAACCATTTTCATCTGCTTTGCAAAACAAAGAATTATCCTCTGGCATCAAGTATGCGGAAAATGCTAACCGGCTATGTCGTAAATTTTAACAAGCGTCACCGCAGACACGGTCACCTGTTTCAAAATCGCTACAAGTCAATTGTTTGCCAGGAGGATGCTTATTTGAAAGAGCTGGTTCGTTATATTCACCTGAATCTGTTAAGGGCTGGTCTGGTCAATGATATTAAAGGGCTAAACCGAAGTCCATGGTCTGGCCATTCGGCGCTTATGGGCAAAGTTAAGAGGCCATGGCAAAATACCGGGTATGTGCTATCTTTTTTCGGAAACGAAGGCAATGCGCGAAGCAACTACTTGCAGTATGTAAAAGATGGTATTGATCAGGGCAGCAGGCCGGGATTGGTTGGCGGTGGATTAATCCGGAGCATGGGTGGCTGGTCAGAGGTTCTTGCGAGTCGAAGGCGGGGTGAAAGAGAAGCGGCCGACCAGCGGATACTCGGTGATGGTGATTTTGT
>CBDAFK010000103.1:0-7041 GCA_965195235.1 uncultured Desulfobacterales bacterium
AATAAGGTATTAAGCATCGATCTTATGGTTATTGATTGGCGCCGTCGTTAAAACTACAGACAGTATATTTTGCTTTAAAAATTTATTTTTAGCTCTTATCGTCTAACGCTTTTGATAAATTAAAGGGTGCGAAACTTGAGTAAATTAAATTGCAAAGTTGATGTAACGGTCTAATCTTTAAAGCAAATCAATTAGACCCGGCAGGCGGGATTTCAAGATTGTTAACAAAATAATAACTTGTACCTGCCATAACGGAACTAAGAAGAAAGATGAACGCAAAACCTAAATGACCTATAAGCCAACCTGCTATTATAGGGAAAATTGCTATAGAAAGACTTGTAGCACCTACCATTCCTTTGTGGAGAGCCCTGTTTGCATCTGTAGTTATCTCGATAAAAATCCCTTCAGAGGATATATTCATGGCACTGATACTAAAGCCTGACAGGAAAAACACAATAAGATACATATAAATTGAGAAATGGACCAGTGTAATTGCTAATATGGGCAATATTGTCCAGATTATGATGCAACATTTAAATACACCACGAAATCCATGCTTTTTTATTACCCTTGCCCATATGAAGTTCGACAGTATCATTCCAATTATATGTAGAAGGAGATAGGTGCCTACTTGTTTTCCAGTAAGGCCATAATTTTCCTTTGCGAGAACAAGATAAAATGGCAGTAATGTCAGACCGAACCCGGAAAAGTTGAGCATATAGATATAGTTGCGAAGGTTTTTGTTTGTTCTAAGCCTGCGCGGGAGGGATTTCACCACCCTGGGAAAACCAAGGTCTTTATATCCAGACTTTACCTTTTTCTCCTTTATTGCCCAGAATCCGAGGGTAGCCACAAAGAGTAGTGCAGCGGCAAACAAAAATAACCGTTGATAATTTGCGGGATAAGACATAGAAGATAAAATCTCTCTTGCAAGAAAGGCGGAGATAAGGATAAAAAAGCTGTTCAGAACCTGTCGCCAGATAAAGAATCTTTCCCTCTCATAGACAAAAAGTGATTTACCAAGGATATCGGAATACGAAACCCCGGCAAATGTGCCGGACATGGAGAAGACAAACATCAGAATAAAGATAAAAAATATAATTGTTGCCCCGGAATAGTTATCTGCATTCGAGAGCATGATAGCGACCGATGCCAGGGCGAAGACCCTCAGATTTATTCCGAGAAGAAGAAATGGCTTTTTCCTCTCCTTTAGATGAAGATAACTGGCAAACAAGAGTTGGCCAATAATAGGGGTGCCAACCATTATGGCAGTCAAAACACCTATTTGGAAATTACTTCCGCCTGATTTAACCAGTATAGCAGGAAGAATTGTATTTGTATTGGTAAGTGTGCGGGCTGAAGCAAGGAATATGGCATGCCAGAGGAAGGCATAAAAATTTATATGTTGTTTTATCGAACTGATCATAATCAACGTTTGAGAGGGTAGGACCTTACGCCTCCCTTATCTTGTTATCCTTTAATTTACATATCTTCAGGGTTGTTTCATTGAGGAATTTTTTGTCGTGTGATATTCCCACAAAGGAGAGATCCAGATCGTTTACGACTTGAATAATTCTTTTGGTGACATCTTCATCAAGTCCTGTGGTGGGTTCATCCAATAGCAGGGCTTTAGGTCTCATTGCCAATACGGTTGCCAGCGAAACCAACTTTTTTTCTCCACCGGATAGATTATATGTCACCCGGTTTTCAAAACCTTTCAGTCCCAGAATCTCCAGAGTATGTTCGACGATTTCATGGACCTCATCCTTGGATTTACCCAGGTTGAGCGGACCAAAAGCTATATCTTCGGCTACTGTAGGACAAAATAGCTGGTCATCTGCATCCTGGAAAAGGAGTCCAATCTCTTTGCGCATTTCTCGAAAATCACTTTCCGTAGTCCTTATTTTGCCAAGGGCCGTTATACTGCCCAGCATGGGCTTGAGAAGCCCTATCATGATGTAAAACAGTGTGGTCTTGCCGCTTCCATTTGGACCCAAAAGGCCGATTCTGTCCCCTTGCCTGAACTCGAAATCAAGTCGATCGAACAGGGGCCTCTCTGGATAGGCGAAGCTTATTCCTTCAAGTTTTATAATAGTTTTGCTGGTATCCATTGCAGCACCACCAGTCCGGCAATAAATAATAAAGAGCTAATTCCAAAAAGCCAATCAGATACTTGAAATTCGCAGCGTTCAAGGATATAAAATTTTCCATTAAACCCGCGACAGAGCATCGCGTTATAAACGCGCCTTGATCGTTCATAGCTTTTAAGGATAAGCATCCCTATGAGATAGGCGAAGCTCTTATAGGTATGCAGATTGTTCCTGGATATAAAACACCGCACCTTCATGGCATTGGTCAGTCTGAGATATTCAAGATTTATGACGTGTATGTATCTATAAGAGAAGAAAAATATATGGACAAGTTTGTTTGGCACATACAGGTAATGCATGGCGTGTACCAGCTTAATTATCGAGCACGTGGAAAGCAGTGCTATGCAGGCTATAATAATGGTATTCGATTTTATGGTAATCAACACGGCATAGTCAACACCCTCTACGGTGGCATCAAGTCCGAATAAGGTAAAGAGAGTTTTACCCGGCGTGGTGAATGGGAGAAACAGCCACAATACCAGTATAAATCCATTCACCACGATCAAGCGCCAAAACACCTTCTTCATGGACAGTCTGGCTGCGATTAGGATCGCCAGGGCCAATACTGCGGAGACAAAAAGGATAGCCAACTCATAGGTAAGAGCCACCACAAGAGAAAACATGGCCGCTGTGATGATTTTTACACGCGGGTCAAGGCAATGGACAAACGAATTGCCGTATGCAAAAGGTTCAGCTATGTTCAAGACTTATCACTCTTGCGATATCTAAAATACATGGCAACCCCCATGAGGCCAAATATGTAGCCGATGCCGCCGAATATCTCCGTGGGCGAAAACCCTGTCTTGCGCTGGGATTTTGCAACAAGCCTGGTAAGGGGACGCAGTCTTTTCTGTATGACTCTGTCAACGATTGATTCAATCTCTTTGGGGTCTATTCGGGCAACGGTTTCTGAGGCCTCCCCGAGTTTCCGGCTTTCAGCAGCAAGGGCAGGCCTAACTTCCGCCCCGGCCTTTTGCACACTAATCATATCCGGCAGCTCGTCGGCCGGCACCATGTATTCGCCCCTATGCCCCATGCCGGCATTAAGCACCAACTTCAGGTCAGTCTTTTGAGGCGGCTTGAAAGAAAACTCCCCGCTTTCGTTGGTTTTACCTTCCAGGAGCTTCTTGCCTGAGGGATCAAACACCTCGATCCCGGCATTTTTACAAGATGTGCCGTCACTGAAGCCGCCTTCCACAAATACGGTGTCTCCTTCCACATAGGCTGTAAGAAGGACCTTGTGCGCCAAAGCGCCTGGCGCTGTCATTACCAAATACAATACTATGAAAAGAAAAAAAACAGCAGCTTTTGAAATTCTTGTATACTTTTTACATGGATTTAATCGGTGCATAAGCTACTCCTAATATCTCGGGTTTGACTTTTTTCAAAAAAACCACACAAAATGCGGTCATAAACCCCTCGATGATCATAACCGGAAAGTGAGCGATGACCACCAGTTTCGACACCTCCATAAACGCCTCTCCCGTGAAGACCAGAGAAATACCCACCATAACGCTCGTTAAAAATACAGCGAGGAACCCGCAGGCAAATGCCGACCCCAAAGAGATGAAACTGTTTTCACGTCTGATTGCATAGTTAAACATGTAAAAGCAGACAAGAGCCGGCATTACCACGTTTACCGTATTGACCCCAAGGGCTGTAATACCCCCGAATTGAAACAGGATGGATTGCAGGGTGAGGGCCACCAGTATGGCTGGAAAAGCCGCCCAGCCTAACAGAAGCCCTATAATACCGTTTAATAAGAGGTGCACACTCGATGGCCCGATTGGAACATGGACAAGGGATGCCACAAAAAAGGTTGACGACAGGATGGCCACCTGAGGGATCCGGTCATAGTCCATTTTTTTAAGCCCCACCGCGCAACCAACTACTGTGATGGCGGCGCCTGTGATTAGCACGGGCGCAGATAATACGCCTTCTGAAATATGCATAAAATCACTTCTTTCTATTTTATTAAATCTACTACTCAGCGTCAGGAACCGGCTCGCCTTTGCAGGTAACAACGCCGCAGAAGGCATTTCCGGTCCACAGAGCATAAGGCTTGTCCAGAGGGATAATTTCAACCAGCAGGGGGTCGCCGACCCGGGCATCCTAATCGGTTGGAGCGCCGGCCACATTTTCCGCCAACTCACATTCCAATATATCGAGAAAGGAGTGTTCGCCACGGCTCACCTTTTCAGATTTCAAGATGTTTATTCTTTTCTTGAATATGGGTCCCGATATCACGAAGGTATGATATTCTCCCTTTTCACCGGAGATATCAACTCCCTTGATTTTCGAAATATCCCGGACAAAATCACGATCGATTCTGCGCCCCAGCCATTCCGGCCCTAACAGATTTTTTTTTGTAGCCACAACAACGGCTTTAAACCCGGTTTCTATCAGCTCTTTTATGAGGTTTTCCCTGTTCTTTTCTCCCCACAGTGGCAAGACGGCCTCCAACCCTGATTCTCTGCTGACCCTTTCTACCCATTCCCTGTGTTCTTCGAAATCGATGTCTCCAAAGATGCCGACCTCAATCCCTTTATCTTTCAAGCCGGACAGCGCCCTTTTAAACTCCGCCTCGTAAGTTTCCCACGAGCTTCTCGGCTGAACGATTGTAAGATCCATTGCCTCGGCTTGCAATCGCAGAACGCCCGTCCTGATACCGTGGGATCGGGATATCTGGCCATTTTCAGCTACCATATTCAAGAGATGCGTAACATGGAAATTCTTCATCGCCCTGTAATAAGACAGAGCTCCATCTTTTCCTCCGCTCCAGGAAACAAAAGCGTTTAGTTTGATAATTTCTTCCATTCTGTAACATCTCCGCAGACCTTGCAGTGAAAAGCGCTTTGATCCATCCCCGCGCCGCAGCACTTGCATATTTTTTCATCTTTTTTTGGGGCTGGTATTTCCCCGACAACCTCTCTGTAAATATGGTAATAATAGAAATGTTCTTTATTCCAAAATTTTATTGGAAACCTTCTCTTCCCATCCTCAAACTCTTTGTCTGATACCTTTGATTCAATAACATTTCTCAGTTCCGTCATTCCGGACCCGTATTCCAAAGGCCTTTTAGTTTGCCATAATATTTCCTGTGGCAGTACGCCTTCAAAGGCTTTACGGAGTATCCACTTTCCCCGGGTTTGCCCATTTTCTTTTCTAATTTTTAAACTGAGATCAATCCCGCGGCTGAAATCCATAAACGCATTATCCAAAAAAGGTTGCCTTATGTCGATTTTAAGGATTTCACCTATCCTATTAGAACTGAATTGCATCGCTGAATGCATCCGGGCCATGTATCCTTTTAAATCCTTTATCTCCAACATAAAATCGTAGCCCGCAAAGATCTCATCACTTCCGTCACCTGTCATCATGCTGCCGATATCCATATCTTTCGCGCACTTGATCCCCAGATAGGCTGTTACATCGTTTGGAATAACCGGATCAAAACTCTCCAGTATCTTTATGACTTTTGGAATTGCGGCAATGGCCTCTTCTATTGTCACAGTCTTATGGCAGTGACCCAGTTTGAGAAAATTTGCCACCTTTTCAGCGTAATACTGATCTTCTCCATGCGACTCAAGCCCGACCGAAATGGCCTTACAATTTGTTGAATAGGCCGCCACAAGGGCGGAATCCAGCCCGCCGGAAAAAAGTATCCCTTCCGCTCGATTTCTACTGACCGCTTCGGCAAATCTTTCTTTTAATTCATGGAAAAGAAATTTCTCATTCATCTGCAACCATAAGATTTTTTCTTACCTGTTTAACTGCAAGCACCATATTTCTTAGACTTGGTTTCACTTCTTCCCATTTTCGTGTTTTTAAACCACAATCAGGATTTATCCACAACTGGTTCTGGGGAAGCACTTCAAGCAGCGCATGGATTTGTTTAACTATTTCATCAATGCCCGGAACTCTTGGAGAATGGATATCATAAACTCCCGGCCCAACTTCCTGTTTATAGCCAACAGCCTTAAAGACTTTAAGAAGTTCATTCCCACTTCTGGCGGTCTCTATTGAAATGACATCAGCATCCATTGCTTCTATAGTCTTTATGATATCATTAAACTCGCTGTAACACATATGCGTGTGTATTTGAGTTTCCATTTTAGCCGGGCTAACAACGATTTTAAAGCTTTTTACAGCCCACTTCTCATAATCAGGAATATTATCCTTTCGTAAAGGATATCCCTCTTTAAACGCTGCTTCATCAATCTGGATGATTTTAATTCCAGCATTTTGAAGATCAGCTACTTCATCACTTAAAGCAACTGAGATCTGCTCTGAAACAACACTTCTCGGCAAATCATCTCTTACAAAAGACCATTTTAAAATTGTAACCGGTCCTGTAAGCATTCCTTTTACAATCTTTTCAGTTTTACTCTGAGCATATGTGATCCATTTAACAGTCATAGGCTCAGGCCTGCTGACATCTCCGTAAATTACAGGAGGTTTTACGCATCTGCTCCCATAACTTTGAACCCATCCGTTTTTTGTAAATCCAAACCCATCGAGCATTTCACCAAAATACTCGACCATGTCATTCCTCTCGGGTTCACCGTGCACCAACACGTCAAGACCGATTTCTTCCTGAAAAGCAATACAATTGTCGATATATTCTTTAATTCCGGTTTCATAAAATTCTTTTGAGATATTGTTATTTTTATAATCTCTTCTTAATTTCCGAATTTCCGGTGTTTGTGGGAAACTGCCGATTGTAGTCGTAGCCAGCTCAGGATATTTCAAAACAGCTTTCTGAGCTTTTATTCTGTCTTCAAATTTATCGTCTCTTTCCTTTTTTACAAGATTTTTCAATCTGGACTGGACAGCATTATTATGAATTTTCGTTGAAACTCTCTTTTCTTCAATCGCCTCTTTGTTGGCA
>CBDAFK010000104.1:0-4961 GCA_965195235.1 uncultured Desulfobacterales bacterium
ATATTCAGAATTTTCGCAACGCAGTCAGGTGTGATGCATCGGCGCCTGAAATGTGAAGTTATTTTTTGCCGAGCCCTAAGCTCAGCAGTAATAAAAAGAGGAGAAAAGATAGCGAAAGAAGCAGGTTATCATCTAAACGATTGAGTTATTTTAGTATTTAAGGATGTCCCCTCTGCACACAGAGGATATCTTGTCATTTTTAAACAATTATCTCTGTGTTCTCCATGTTCTCTGTGGTAAATTTGATTTTTTACCAGACGTCAAAATTGCTAATTACTGCTTGTAGCCGATTTGTCTCAGCAATTCTTTTCGTGCACGGATATCATCTTCTGTTT
Source organism: uncultured Desulfobacterales bacterium (assembly GCA_965195235.1). Classification (GTDB taxonomy): domain Bacteria; phylum Desulfobacterota; class Desulfobacteria; order Desulfobacterales; family ETH-SRB1; genus Desulfaltia. The sequence goes on from CBDAFK010000104.1 coordinate 336, forward strand.
CTATGCCTTTTGAGCTAAACCCGTCAATGACGCCGAGTATTCCCCGCCCGAGTTCTGTTTCTGCAATAATAACCTCGACCGGGTTGGCGGTTGCGCAAAAGATTCGACAGACTTCCGTGACATTTTTAATCGAATTCAAAACATTTACAGGGAATAGATCTTTCATAAAAACAATGAAACTGTGACCGGCTGAAATGTTGTATGCATTCTTCTTTGCCAGTTCGATAAGTTCATCATCTGTACCTGCATAACGCACAAGGCATGACTCGGAAGCTTCACAGAATGCCAGGCCGAATTTTGCCATGGGAACAGCATTGACCATGGCCTCATAAATATCCTCCACAGTTTTGATAAAATGAGAATGCCCCAAAATCATGTTCAACCCGTCCGGTTTTTCGATTTTTACTGTTTTAATATCCATATTGCCTCCATGTTAAATTATTATTAATTCTTAGCCACAGACAAACACAGACTTTCGCACTCCAATTTTAATTTTAACGTTTCCCTGATAACAAAACCATCAACACTTGCCAATAACAAGAAAATATGGGAATTATATAAAAAAATAACTCGGGAGGCTGTTTTGAAAATCGCCGTTTCTGCTGATGGCCCGGATCTAAATGCAAAAGTTGGTTCCAGATTTGGGAATTCTAAATATTTTGTAATTGTTGACCAGGATACAATGGATTTTGAAGCAATTGTAAACCCCGGCGCTTCAGCTTACCAGGGCGCTGGTATTCAGGCTGTTGTGCTTGTTATCAGCAAGAAAGTTGATACGGTTTTAACCGGATATTGCAGCCCCACTGCCATTGGCCACCTTACAGCAAACGGCATAAAGGTGCTTGCCAAAGTTGACGGTACGGTTGCAGAGGTTGTTGAAAAGTATAAAAAAGGCGAATTGCAACAACAGCCTGGAGTTCAATCCAGCTCTGAAACAGGCGCTAATAAGATCGACAAGGCAGTTCTAATTAATGCTTTAAGAAATTCCGCCAATCAGTTTATCAGGCTTCTGCCTGTTTTAACCGGTGTGGTGCTGCTCATAGGCCTGCTTAACTCATTTATGTCAAAAGAGCTTCTATCCTCTGTTTTTTCAGGCAATATTGCAACAGATACTCTCCTCGGAGCATGTTTGGGGAGTATCTTTGCCGGAAATCCCATCAACAGTTATATCATCGGTGGAGAATTACTGGGACATGGGATCAGCCTGTTTGCGGTAACAGCATTGATCATTTCATGGGTGACGGTAGGTTTGATACAGTTGCCTGCTGAGATAACGGCTCTGGGCAAAAGATTTGCTTTGATTAGAAATACAGTGTCCTTTGCTTTGTCCCTGATTATAGCAATTTTTACAGTAGCGGTTATTAATATTATTGGAGGGTAAATTTGTCTAAAACTACCATTCGAATAATCTATTTTCCGGTTTTAATGATTGTAGTATATGGAATTATTTTTGCATTTATGCCGGACAGGGCTTTCCTGGCTCTCAAGAGCAGCGGTATTATTTTTTCTAATATAATTATACCATTAGGCCTTGTTTTTATTCTTATGATAGCTCTGAATCTTTTTTTAAAACCAGCATATATTGCGAGCTTTCTCGGAAAAGGGGCGGGCATTAGGGGAATCATACTGTCAATGACAGCAGGAATTATTTCTACAGGACCCATATATGCCTGGTATCCAATGCTCAGGGAATTAAAGGAAAAAGGCGCTGGAAGTTCATCCCTTGCCGTTTTTATGAACAGCAGGGCTGTCAAGCCATTCCTTCTGCCAATAATGATTTCCTATTTTGGATGCTTATATGTGGCTATACTTACGGTATTTACAATTACGGGTTCACTTGTTGCAGGATATCTGGTTGGGGCTTTGGCGGAGAAAAAAATCCGACATACCCCGTAACCGTCATTCCGGCCTGATCGGAAATCTGGTTCTTTCAAGCACTTATGGATTCCGGCTTCCGCCGGAATGACGGGAAACGGTATTTTTTGACTTTTTACGAGAGCATCAATTATGCCTCAACTAAAAATCATTTTCCCAGAAGAATTTAATTTTTTTAGACGTCGAAAAAACAAAGCACGGGAAATTATTTATCCTCTGGAGAGAAAAACCTCGATCAAACATATTATTGAGTCCCTGGGCGTGCCTCACACGGAAATAGGTAAAATAGTTGTGGAGGATAAAGAGATTGATTTTAATTATATTCCGGCAAATTCGCAAAAGATAACTGTACTTCCTGTTATTCCCCCTTTTGATGTTACCATGCCATCTGTTCTCAGACCGGAACCATTACAAAAAATACGTTTTGTTGTAGATGTTAATGTAGGAAAACTTGCTCTCCTTTTAAGGATGTTGGGCTTAGACGCCGAATATTCCCCGAAATTTTTAGACAAAGATATTTTATCTTTTTGCAAAAAAGAAAAGAGAATTGTGCTCAGCAAAGATACAGGCCTGCTCAAATGCAGGCAGATCATATTTGGCAGACATGTCCGGTCAATTCATCCTGACGATCAATTATCGGAGGTATTGAATTTTTTTGGAATCAAAGGGCCTTTTAACTTTTTTTCCAGATGCCTGCGATGTAATAAAAAGCTTGTTCCAATAAGTAAAAAAGATATCTTGCACAGGCTTGAACCTAAAACAAAAAAATATTTTAACAGGTTTAAAATTTGTCCTCAATGTAACAGGATCTATTGGCGCGGCTCTCATTATGAAAAAATGAAAATCAGATTGCTAAAATCAGGGGTTAACATTCCCAAATGAGAAATACTCTTTTAAAATACTTTGTTGCCGCCGGTATGTTAACAGGTCTGCCTTTACTGGGCATTGCCCTTACCGGCGTTCCGCTGCGTATCTATCTTACATTTCCTCCAAAAACAGGATATATTATTCATGCTTCTTTTTCCTGGGCCGCGTTTATCTGTTTAAGCATTTTTATTCTATTTGTAATTATTCCCTTTATCTTACAATGGGTTAAAGCCGGCGCTTTGTTAAAGCCGGGGCAGTTGAAATCTTATCCTTTTCCATGGTGGGGATGGATCGGGGTTGTTGCCGGCTTGATCGCATGGACTCTTGCATGGACCCGTTTCCCCTGGTTTGCAGGATTTCAGCAACATACCTTTATTTTATTATGGCTCTCCTATATAGTGATTGTTAATGCCCTGACTTACAGACGCAAGGGAACCTGCATGATAACTGCACGGCCCGGCTTCTTTCTTCTGCTGTTTCCCGCAAGCGCTATATTCTGGTGGTTTTTCGAATACCTGAACCGGTTTGTGCAAAACTGGGACTATATCGGCGTTTCTTTCAGCCCATGGGAATACTTCAGGCATGCGAGCCTTTCCTTTTCAACCGTGCTTCCGGCTGTTTTAGGGACCCGCGAATGGCTGTCCGGGTCTTTTCGGATAAAGGAGAGATTCAAAAGTTTTATTCCCATTTATTTTATTAAATCAAGGACTCTGGCATTAATTATTTTGATAATATCCGGCGTCAGCTTGCTTTGCATAGGGCTGTGGCCTGATTACTTTTTTCCCCTTGTCTGGGTTTCACCTCTTCTTATAATAGTCTCCTTGCAGATACTTTCCGGAGAATTTCACGTGTTTTCGGATACTGTTAAGGGCGACTGGGTTTTTGTTGTATCCTCGGCCATGGCGGCCTTGCTATGTGGATGCTTTTGGGAAATGTGGAATTATTACAGCCTGGCAAAATGGGAATACAGCGTTCCGTTTGTCCATGGATTCAAAATTTTCGAAATGCCGATTTTGGGGTATGCAGGCTATATCCCTTTTGGGCTTGAATGCGCTGCAATCGGGAATATACTGGAAAATCTGTTTTCTACAAAATAAAGAGGCCACTTGATTATAACAAATGGCCTCTTTATGTTTTTACAGACAAACCCGTTAAGTCTTTTATTTTTCTTTTTTCTTTTTGCAAATTGCCGTTGGGTCAGCCATCAGTTTCAAACTTTCATAACGCTCCATATATTCCTTTTCAAGACGGGCAGTCAGGATCTTGGACTCTTCTGGAAATGTTTTCTGCAAAGAAGCATAACGCACCTCGCCGGCCAGGAATTCCTGGAGGCTTCCGTCAGGTTTTTTTGAATCAAGAATAAATGGATTCTTGCCCTGGGCCTTTAAAACAGGGTTGTAACGGTACAAAGGCCAGTATCCTGACTGGACTGCAAGTTTTTCTTCTTCCTGGCTTTTGCCCATACCTTTTTTGATCCCATGATTAATGCATGGCGCATAGCCCATTATCAAGGATGGCCCGTCATAGGTTTCGGCTTCGGTAAAAGCCTTTAGCAGTTGCTGTTTATTTGCCCCCATTGCCACGCTGGCAACATATACATAGCCATAAGTCATGGCCATGCGTCCCATATCTTTTTTGCATGTTTTCTTCCCTGAGGCTGCAAACTTGGCAACCGAGCCTGTTGGGGTGGCCTTTGATGACTGGCCGCCTGTATTGGAATAGACCTCTGTATCAAACACCATGATATTAATATCCTCACCTGTGGCCATAATATGGTCAAGGCCGCCAAATGAGATGTCATATGCAGAGCCGTCTCCAAGAAAGATCCAGTATGACTTTTTTGTAAACAGCATGGACATATCAGCAATTTCACACAAGAGAAAG
>CBDAFK010000105.1:0-5744 GCA_965195235.1 uncultured Desulfobacterales bacterium
TCAGTTCTGCGGGATAGCAAAAGGCGGCCTCTTTTTGATCCATTCCTTCTTTAGAAGAGGAGTCAGGCACGACCGGCTCAAACCCTAATTCGGTAAAAAATGTGGAATAAAGAGGATAAAAAGTATTTACCATAAAACTCCTGTTTATCCCGATTCTCCCCTTTAGCTTTTTCCCACCGCGCTCCGGCAGTTTGCCTGCGTATTTATCAAAAATTAATTGCTGACGGACAGAAACAAGATCCAGATTTTTCACGTCGTATTTCACCTTGTTCCGCAAATTGTAGTATCTGTTGCAGGCCCCGCCAAATGGAAATTTCTTTCCTTCCAGTTTGATTATAGCTATATTGCAGCGCCTGTCGCATTTTTCCTTTCCGCCTTTGCATATAAACGATTTTCCGTATTGGACCTCACGCTTCAACAAAGCATTCAGGTCAAAGATATTCTTTTCCATCAATCCTGATTCGATCCTTTTCTTGACCTCAAGCGCAACACCAAAAGCGCCCATAAGCCCAGGCTCAGGAGGAACGATTATCGGCTTGCCTACAAGCGCTGCCATGGCAAAAGGAACCGCCTTGTTATAGCATACACCACCCTGCATAAATACTTTCTCTCCTACCGGCTTATTTCCCTTGACCCTGTTTGAGTAGTTCATGCAGATGGAATACACCAGACCTGCAAGAATATCCTCATGTTTCACGCCTTCATGGATGGCATTTTTTATATCAGATGCAATAAATGCGGCACACTGATCATTGAAATTAGGCGGATTCTTGCCTTTAAAAGCAAGGTCGGCAATATCCTCCATTTTTACTCCCAGGGTCTCGTGTGCGGACTCTTCGAGAAAAGAGCCTGTGCCCGCGGAACAGCCCTCGTTCATAGCATAATCGGATGGCACGGAATTTGTGATATAGGTATATTTTGCATCCTGCCCTCCTATCTCAAAAATGGTATCCACTCCTGGATCAAAGTACACAGCAGCGGTTGCATGAGCTATTATCTCATTAATAACGCCCTTTGTAAGCGCATGAAGACCGGCAATCTGGCGGCCCGAGCCGGTGACACCCAATCCTGTTATAGTTATCTCATCAGGATTTACCTTCTCACTTATCTGTTTAAAAATAGCAGCGTAGCACTTGCGGGAAGCTCCAACAGGGTCGCCGTCAGTACGCAGATAAATGGATGCAAGAATTGCATCATCCTCGATACGCAAAAGAGTTGCTTTTGTTGTTGTTGAACCTACATCAAGCCCAAGTATGCATTCATCTCCCTGCCGGACATTATCCATCGCAACAGACTTGAATTCAACCATGTCTTTAAAATCAATAAGAGGCATAAGTGTGTCAAATGACGTGGCCTCTGTGCTTAACAATTTCGACATTCCTGGAAATTCAGCGGTCTCATTTTCCAGCGCCCAGAGAGCAGCGCCAAGCGCTTCGAAATACCGGGCTTCCTCAGGGACAATAAGGCCTGTAATATGTTTATGCAGATATTCAATCATCATCCGGTTGAGCGCGGCGCCCCCGACAATCATGATGTTTTTCCTTCGCACCTTTTTTAAGAGCTCAAGTATTTTCTCCGCCATCATTTTGCAAAGCCCGGCTGTTACTTTTGATTTTGGGATGCCTTTGTTGATTGCATGGGTGCAGTCAGACTTGCAAAAAACCGAACAACGCCCCGAAAGCTGATACGGCTCCTCTGTGGCAGCCCACTGGGCTGCCTCTTCTATCGTTACTTTCATCCTGCGCAACTGCTGAAGAAAGAATTCACCGGTTCCGGATGCGCACTTGTTGCCGGTCAAAACATTAGATATCTGCCCATGACTATCCATTACATATACCATGAAGGTCTCCCCGCCTGCGGAAACAACGGCACGGCATGCAATATCAGCGGGTTTGACAAAACAATATGCGTATTCCACAGCTTCAGGTTCAGATATGGTCGACAGGTTTACAAATTTCCGAAATCTCCTGCCGGTCACGGCAATCCTGTCATATAAATTCATATTTAGAGACTCGAGAGCTGAAAGCAGTGTCTGCTTTGGATTGCCCTCGTGGGTATGGAGCGAATATTCAACCACTTCAGGCTTTGACTTGCGCCTGCCTTGTCCGCTAATCTCCTGTATAGTATGAACTATCGATACTGTGGATGCTCCAAGGCATATGCCAAGAGAGCTTATCTTGCCGTGCATACTTCTTTTCCGACTTGACTGCTTATTTAAATTCTTACTTTGCATAGTTATAAAGTGTGCTTCTTCTCCTATATCAATTTTAGCATTTAATCATCTAAATGATTGCAGGGCTGGGCTTTAGCCCTGCTATAAGCAAGCCTAAAGGCTTGCCCTGCATTGAAGTTACCAATTAGTGCCTGTCCGAGAACCCCGACCACATGATTCGTTGGGTTTCGCTTCATTATTTTATAAATTGTAAATTCTTGATCTTGTAGGTTGGGTTGAGTGTAGCGAAACCCAACATTTTAAAATCGCTCAACCCAACCTACGAAATGAGGGGTTTCCGTTCAGGCACTAATTAATCCTATTCACTGTCACCCGATCCCCTGACCTCTGATTTCTGATTTCTGACCCCGCCAAACTGACGGCGGGCAAGCTCCGGCCTCCGACTTCCGACCTCCGACTTCTGACCTCCGACCTCCGACCTCCGACCTCCGATCTCTGATCTCTGACCTCCGACCTCTGATCTCCGACTTCTGATCTCCGACTTCTGACTTCTGACTTCTGACTTCTGACCTCTGATCTCTAACAACTGACCACTTAATATCATATAAACCTTTATTTATTGATGCAATATGCCCGTTAAAAAAGAGATGCTCAATTAGCCACCTTTTATTCATATAGTCTATGGCAAGACTGTTTTCATCAATAAGGTGCGCAATTTTGCATTTTGAAAGATCTTTCAGGCCTGTCCCGACAGCCTTAAGCACGGCCTCTTTGGCAGTCCAGTAGCGAAAGAACAGTTTAAATTTATCTGTATCAGCAAGCCCCCATTCTCTGTGATCCGCTATTTTCCTGAAAAGAGACTCTGAGCATGTCTGTATTTCTTCTATATCAATGCCGATTCTTTCAGGAGCCACTACTGCCGCAACATATGCAGGTTTATGCGAAAGAGACCAGTAATTGCCTCCACAGGGCTGGGGAACACCATTTTCATCCTTTAAAAGCTCGCTCAAATGAATGCGGCTCTTCTCGGCAGATATTTCAAGGGCATCCCTTGCATGCCTGCTGAGATACGAAACCCTGTCTCTACCGGAAAGGTTTCTCTTGCCATCAGGAACCTCAAGTATAACCGGATAAATAATATTCAAGTCAACAAACTCCGCAACTATTTTTTTGAATCATTCGGTTTTTTTAAAATAATTCTACAGTCAGCCACGGTAGCACCCTTTCCCTTTTCATGGACCAGAAGCGGGTTTATGTCCATCTCGTCGATTTCCGGGTGGTTAATTGACATATCTGAAAGACTTACCATTGATTTTTCAAGAATTTCTATATCAACCACAGGCCTTCCCCTGAAGCCCTGCAATAGCTTATATCCCCTGATGCTGCGGATCATTCTGCGGGATTCGTTTCTGCCGATAGGGGCTATGCGAAATACAACATCATGAAAAAGTTCAACAAATATTCCGCCAAGACCAAACATGAGGAGTGGCCCGAAAATTGGTTGTCGATTCATGCCAAGTATCACTTCTTCTCCACGCATAGCCATTTTTTGAATCAGCACACCCTTTATTTCCGCGTTGGGATCATGCTGTTTAGCCTTTTCAACGATCTTATTAAAGGCCTTTTTTACATCATCTATGCTCTCAAGCCCTAACATGACCCCGCCGGCATCGGTTTTGTGCAGAATTTGTGGCGAGACAATCTTCATTGCCACAGGGAACGAAATGCTTTCAGCAATCTCTGCTGCTTCACTCTCAGTTTCCGCAAGCTGTGTCGGCAATACATTAAAGCCGTAACATTTAAGCAGTTCAATTCCATCCAGTTCGCCTAAACGGGTTTTCCCTGATTCAAGACAATTTTTAATGATATCGGCGGCCCGCTTTCTGTCGTGCTTTAATTCATATTGCGCAAAATGCTGCCGGTTTAACCACTTAAAATGTCTATAAAGAGCTCCGAAAGCCTTTGCCGCATTTTCAGGGAACCTGTAAACCGGATAACCATACTCCTGAAGATATCTTACTCCGGCGGAAACATCAACAACCCCCATAAAGCAACAGAGAATAGGCTTGTGAGTGCGCCTGGCAATTCTGATAATGGCTTCGGCTGTTCCAAGAACGTTAGTCATCGACTGGGGCGTCAGAATTACAAGGGCTCCATCTACTCCATTGTCATTTATTACAACGCTTAAGGCGTTTTCATAACGATCCGGTGCGGCATCTCCAATAATATCCACGGGATTATGAAGGTTTGCAGTAAAGGGGAGGTGGCTTGCAAGGGCATCAATCGTTTCCTGATGGAATTTCGCAAGCCTGAGCCCGGACGCCATAGTAATGTCGGTAGCAATAATCCCCGGCCCTCCTGCATTTGTAACAATGGCGACCCTGTTGCCATGCGGGATCTTCCTTGTAAGTTTTCCCAACGCACTTTCACTTTTATAGGCAAAAGCGATTGCAAAATCAAAAAGCTCATCAATTGAATCAACACGAATCATCCCTGTCTGCTGGAAAATCGCATCATACACGGCCTCAGATCCGGAAAGAGCCCCTGTATGGGACGCTGCTGCCTGGGCTCCCGCGCTTGTCCTTCCGGACTTCATGGCTAATATAGGGGTAGGCCTGTTTCCGGAGGTAATCTCCTTGACAGTATCAATAAATTCATGCCCTCTTCGAAGCTCTTCGAGATACATCAAAATAACCCTTGTATCCATGTCTTCATGCAGGTAGCGCAAAAGATCAAGCTCATCCACATCCGCCTTGTTGCCTATGGAAATGAACTTTGAAAAACCAAAATCCCTGTCAGCGGCAAAATCCAGAACAGCCGTGCACAATGCACCACTCTGGGAAATAAAGGAAATATTGCCGCTTGCAGGCATACGCGCCGCAAAGCTCGCATTCAGACTTACTGAAGGAAGCGGGTTGATTACGCCAAGACAGTTTGGGCCCACAAGGCGCACCCCTGCCTTTTTGCAAACAGCAGCTATCCTGTTTTCTATCTCCAGGCCTTCGGCGCCCACTTCCCGAAAGCCGGCAGATACAATCACAATTGCCTTTACCCCCTTTTTCACGCTCTCTTCAACAACCTTTAAGGCAAGTTTGGGCTGGAGAATTATTATTGCAAGATCCACATCACCCGGCGCTTCCAGGATAGATGGATATGCCTTTACACTTAAAACCGACTCGGCATTAGGATTAACAGGATAAAGTGTACCCTGATAATTTCCGCTCAAGATATTGGCAAAAATATCGTGCCCGACCTTTCCGGGCCTGGTGGACGCCCCTATAACAGCCACCGATTTCGGGGAGAAAATCGCATCAAGATCCTGCATATGTTGATTCTCCATTTGTAATAGTACAACCACTACTTGCCTGCGGCAGGCAGGGATAATAATATTATTTTTTATAATTCAGAACTTATAAAATCCCAAATTTCAAGCATCAAATTACAAATAAATCCCCTGTCTGCGTGCGGACACGCACAGGCAGGCAAATTTCAATATTCAATGACCAAAACATGTTTGGAGTTTCAAATTTTGGTCATATACGGGTTTGGGATTTTGAATTTTGGTCATTGT
>CBDAFK010000106.1:0-7046 GCA_965195235.1 uncultured Desulfobacterales bacterium
GTTCAAAGGAAAAACACCTGCTGAGGTGTATTGGGGAAAGAAAGTTGCCCAAATGGCAGCATGAATAATTCGGTTAAAAGACAAAAAGAAGCGCACCTTAATTTAGGAGAAAATTGTCCTTTACTTGGGGTCCACTTCAGAATCCCTTCGTATGTGGAAAGAGTACTTTAAAAACGGAAGCATATTTGGTATTGATATCCACGATAAACATTTACTCGAAGAAGATAGAATAAAAACATTTCATGGAAGTCAGATAGATGCAGAGTTCTTGAAATCGGTTATGAGTGAAACAGGTTCAGCGGATATTATTATCGATGATGGAAGTCATCTCAATAAACACGTGATCACTTCATTTAAAATATTGTTTCCATTTTTAAACACCGGGGGAATTTATGTAGTTGAAGACGTTCAAACATCATACTGGCCAAATCATGGAGGGAGCAGTTTCAACTTAAAGAAATCTGGCACAACAATAAACTTTTTCAAACACTTAACAGATTGTCTTAACTATGAAGAATTTGACAACCCGTACTATAAACCCACATATTTTGATAAGCATATTGTATCAATTAATTTTTACCACAATATCATTTTTATCCACAAAGGAATAAATAATGAAGGAAGCCCCACCTATATTAATGACCCTATAAGAAAAAAGAAAAATCGGACAAGGCCACAATACATAATCAGATTAATCAGTTCAAAATTAAGAAATCTATTTACAACACGCTATAATTAAAAACATCAGGTAAAAGCTTTGGTAATCACCAGCGAATTTAACAGGTGAAACTGGGTTTTAACTTGTTTGCTCATAATGCCACCCAGTTATTGTGAAGATATACTTTTAGTTAAACCGTTTTCGCAAAAAAAAGGAATATCTTTTCTCGTAAAATACTCTATATTAGGTCCTTCTTTCCAATGTTTGTTTCCTATTTCTTTTGGATGCCACATATGCAAAACTTTTGCATAACGGATTGCTGACCGGCCATAAATACCAGCTTTTACCAATCTGATGCCCAGATCTTCATCTTCACCACCCCACCCCTTAAAATTTTCATCGTAACCATTTACATATTCAATGTCCTTTCGAAATATTGAAAAATGCCCTCCTAAACTCTGCTTTTTCAGGCTTTTCAAATGGAGTTTGAATAGAATTGTACGTTTGATAAATCTGCGATGGTCTTTAATCATCTCTTTTTCTGGTAGTTGCTTATATAAATTTTTGAGAAATTCCGGAGAAATATCCGCCTTAAACACACTGTCTGTTTGTGGTTCAGTCAAATATTTGCAATTCCCCGCTACAAACCTTCTCGATTTTGCCAGCTTTAGATGGTATTTTATTGCATCAGGTAAGATTAAAAAGTCACTATCAAAGAAAATAAGGTAATCTCCTTTTGCCTGTCTGATACCGTTATTGCGAGCTGCCGCAACCCTGAATCCCTGTTTGGGTTGCCAGATATGATTAATAGAAAAGTCATAACTGGCTATCATTTTGCTAAGATTGCTTATAGTTTCCTCGCTTGATCCATCATCAGTAATTATGACTTCATCAAAATCACTTGAAGAAAGTTTAAGCGAGTCGAGACAACATCTAAGATGTTCTAATCGCTCATAGAAAGATATGATTATGCTAACCATAGCTTAATTCTGTAACCTATAATAGTTTCATCTTTTTTTTTAATTTATAGATAATATGATGAAATTGAGCCTCTTTGCTTCTCTTATAAGCTGGAATTGTAACAGACACTTTATTGCTTTCCCTTATTGGCTGAGAATGGATTATCTCCGACAGATATGGAAAAAGCTGATAGCGGTTCAGTACGAGATTCCTTGCTTCTTCTAAGGCCGGGATATATCTTTCCCAGTTATCTTCATTAATAATACGTCTTATTCTTGCAAGACTTTCTTCCGGCTGCCCTATGTCGATCCTTATAAATGATTCTTCAGGAAAATAGTTCTCCAGATTGGTGCATCCATAGTAAATAGGAACTGTCCAAGCCAGAAAACAATCGGCTATCTTTTCGGTCCAGTAATCCGGCCCGCTGGTATTTTCCATGGCAAGAGAGTATTTATATGGAGCAAGTCCGTCCCATTTGTCCTCAATAAAATTAATTTTTTTTCCGTATAACTCCAATTCTAACGATTTATCATTTTGAATATATTGCAAGAATTTTCTTCTCTTGATATGTCCCGGCACGTCCATTGCGTCACCGACTATGGCTGACAGTTTTTTTGATTTCACAGGGACTTCGGCAGATATCAATTCATCGAAGGTTTTGTTGACATGCCAGGGAATTGCAGGATGGGAAGGAATATATTTTCTATCATTTGCAGGTATGTAGTGGGTGAAAACTTTAGAAAAAAAATCATGTTTTTCAACCATCCAGTCGCTGTGACCTTTCATATACGGTTCCTGCATAATAGCCCATACATTTTCTTCCGGGCATCTTACACGTGTACCGGTTTCCATATTATTATTGAGCATGATAAGAAAATCACAATCCTGTACGGGATCAACTGTAAATTGTATTCCATCCCAGACACCCTTTTGACCGGGTGTCTGGCGTATAAGATCCGGCCAGTCCCAATTTTTGACTATCCTTACCAGTATCATAGATATTTTGCCGCGGTAACTTTTTTACAATTCCTCTTTATGTTTCCTGTAGAATCGCTCGTTAGGATACTGATCTGGCCCTTTATCATTCATGATCACAGAATATTCAAACATTCCATTGATACCATTTACATCACTTTTGTATTTTTGTTTAAACATAAACTGCCTGTTAAACTGACTGTACTTTGTTCCAGAATGACATTTAATGTTAATGGGTTTGTACGTATGGACAGTTTCCTCAGCATAGTTCACAATTCCGCTCGTCTGAAAGTTCGACACTGGGCTACCATACTTGTGTATATACCTCCATGTGAAGTCACCATCTTCTTCGCCTATACCCAGGAGCCTTTCATCAAAATAGCCCAGTTCATCTATTTCCTCTCTGCTGATAAGGAAATGTGACCAGGACTTATTTATTATAAAAGACTTGCCGCCATTCCGTTGAATATTCTTTTGTACTTTCTCTATAACGTTACGTTTGGTTATCATAATATCATCATTTAATATGAGAATATGGTCATAGGTAGCATTGATAATAATCGTATTCCATAGTTTCGATAAGCTGCGAAATCTGGGGAAAAAAACAGGATAAACATTTCTCTGAGTAGATAGAAATTCTAAGATCTGTTTTCTGTAATCTTCTCCAAAATCTCTATTATGTTCGCCATTCACAGCCACAACAATTTCTGTATCATTATCATACTCCCTGATCTTTGAAAGAAGTGGAACGAAATATTGATTAAACCTGTGCTCAAAGGTTGTTACCCCTATTGAAATTTTATCCAATATGTTTTTTCTGCGAAAAAGCATTTTTTACCTCGATTTGTCTGCGTTAGCAATTTTTACAATAGGATATTCCGTTGCTTATATCAGAGCATAACCTTTATAGTATCAAATCCATTTGAGTTTTCACTACAGCCCTCACTTCTTCGAAAGTCAATTCCTCCAGACAACGGCTTATTTCACTCCCCTGACACCCTTTGTTTTGACAAGGCACGCACGGAAAATCTTTATGAACTACCTGATGCTGTGAGCCTCTTGGCGCCCAATCGATGTATGATGAAGGACCAAAGATACACACTGTAGGCAAGCCTACTGCAGCAGCAATATGGACTCCGGCACTGTCAACACCAACAAATAATCTGCACGCCTTAAAAACAGCGGCCAATATTCCTATAGAAGTCCTTCCTGCTAAATTAAATGTATTCAGTGGACATTTATTTATTATTTCATCGGCACGATCCCTCTCCCCGAGGGAACCTGTGATAATAACGGAAACATCATATTCCGATATAAGCCAGTTAATCAAGTGAATGTACTTGCTTATTCCCCATTCCTTGTATTTCCATAGAGAAAAAGGCTGCACAGCAATGATTGGCCGATCGGACTGAACACCTTCATTTCTTAAAAGGGCCCTGGCTTTTTGATACCTGTATTCGGGAACATCATGCTCAGGCCGGATATGATCTGTTTTTATATTATAAGCTTCCAAAAGGCCAAGGTAATATTCGGCCATGTACCGGCCCGGCTTAGGCTCATCTGTAGCCAAATGGGTAAATACCCTGCTGCGCCAGAGTTTTCCATCACTGGCATAAAAACTCAATCTCTGCGGTGCCCCGGAAAGAAATGCAAGGATAGCTCCACGATCTCCGGGTCTTATATCAATAGTTAAATCAAAGTGGAATCTGCGCAGGCGTGAAAAAAATCTTTTTTGATATTTTAATTCTTCTATCCAGGTTCTTTTTTCTTCATTGATAGAAATCACATCCGTTGCCCATCTGCAGTCTTCTATTAATTCTTTTGCTTTTTCTCTTACTGCAACGACTACATTAGCCTGCGGGAAATTTTCACGCAGTGCTCTGATGGCGGGAAAAGAAAGAACAACATCCCCTATATCTCCGAGCTGTATCAGCAGGATATTGCGGATGTTTTCTCTAAATATGTCATTCCCTTTTACAAACATAGTCTTAATTTTTTTGAGTTTAATTCCTCGAAATTTATTTTCGGCTCCGATTGGAAAATGAAAACCTGGATTCCGGATAATCCCTTCGGGCTTTCCAGAATGACAGTTTGGCGCCCCGCAACTTGTGCTGGGGAATTCATTTATTTATAATCCTGTTGTATATATCCAATACTCTTTCAGACATTTGACCCCATGTGTTTTGTGCTGCTACCTTGTGCGCCTCTCTTGCCATTTCGTCTCTTTTCCCCTTATTCAACATAAACGCAATCCTGGCGCTTATTGTATCAATATCTTCTCTTTCGACAACAAATCCATTAACCCCATTTCTGACAAGGTCTTTTGCCCCCACATTGCTGCTTATGATCACAGGCAGTGAAGCAGACATAGCTTCTAACACTACCATGCCAAAAGTGTCAAATCCTGAAGGCATTGCGAAAATATCCGAAGATAGATAGATTTTTTCAATGTTATCCTTCCAGACTCCTGCAAAGATAACATCATCTTTTATGCCCAGTTTCTGCGCCAGTCTGCCGTATTTCTTCTCATTTCCTTTTCCAACCACTAAAAGTTTAAGCTTCTCCGATGGATGCTTCGATTTTGTCATAGCCATTGCAGCCATGAGGTTGTCTAAACCTTTGAGCTCAAAATTCATGCTCACAAATAAAACTACTGTATCGGTTTTTTTTATTCCGAACTGTTTTCTTGTTTCGTAGCGGCATGCTTTCCGGTCAAGCTTATTAAATTTATCAATATCGACACCAGGATGAACGACCTGAACTTTTTCCGGATCAACCCGAAATTCCTGTAGAAATTTTTCTTTCGCTATGCCTGATACGGGTAGAAACATCCTGCATTTTCCATTGTTGATCAATTTTTTTTCAACCCAGCTTGTGCCGTAATCGAAAAGGCTCATATTTTTTATGCGAATTTCCTTAGCCCAGAATCGATGGGGGACACCGTGCATGGTAAATATATCGGCATGAAAAATTCTCTCATGGGTATGGATAATGTCAAAATTCATTTCCGCTATCTTACGATTTGCAAACCAGGCAAAACTTATGGTGGTCAAAAACTTGGGAAATGAAATGAGAGGTACCTTGTGAAACGTAATACGGTCAGATTGTGGCCTCCACTTATTTGCAAAAACATGAATATCATACCGATGGTTCAAGGCAATACGTTCTGTTAATTCCAGAACAAATCTTTCCCCACCGCCCACAAGTCCATATTTGGGAACCACAATTGCTATTTTGTAAACCTTAGATGTCATTTCCTTGAATCTCTATAAAAACTTGAAACACCGCTTTTTTGAGCATTCTTTATCAGCATAAAACTATCACCTATCTGTCTGCCGGGCATCCGGCAAGATGCCATAAGATCAGCCTGCTATAAACTGACAACTTCTTTTTTATGCCCGCATGCATACCAAGTGTGGCAACAACCCCGGCCAGACTCATTATTGCATTTATCAGCAACCTGACAAAAATAATAAAACGGATAAGCGGATAAGAATTCCTGCGCCATTTTTTAAAATAAATATAACGTGATCTATAGAACATTATCCTGGAACCTGCATTATGGCCTACAGTCTGCCCCTGGATATGAAAAATTTTCGCTGATGGAACAAAGTATATTTTCCATCCTGCCTGCTTCATTCTGTATGCCCAATCTGTTTCCTCAAAGAAAAAGAAATATCTTTTGTCAAGCAAGCCGACTTCATCCATAGCCTTTTTTCTGACCATCAAACAGGCTCCGATACATGAATCCACGTCAACTGGCTTTTTATATTGCTTTCTCTTTCCAGGAAATTTTCTGGGAAATAATATTTGCAGAAGGATTTCATTGCAAAGAAGAGAGCCTATGCCCGGAAAATTAGCAATAGAATTCTGCTTTGATCCATCCTGATTAAGCAGTTGACCGCATGCCATGCCTGCACCCTGATTTTTTTCCATAAAATCAAAAATGTCCTCGACCGCTCTGTTCGTAAGGATTGTGTCTGTATTGAGCAGTAAAGCATATTGGCCGCACATCCTTTCCAGAGCAATGTTGTTGGCAGCGGCAAAACCTAAGTTTTTCTTATTCTGGATAATCTTTACATCAGGGTAATTCTGTTTAACAGCCTCCACGCTGCCATCGCTGGATGCATTATCAATTAGCCATATCTCAAAGGATATATTTTTCACAGTCTCATAGATTGAGGAAATGCAGTCTAACAAAAGTTTTTTAGTATTCCAGTTAACAATTATAATTGAAACATCCATGCGAGATCCTAACTGAATAATTTTGAATTTTAAATTCTCAGTTTTAAATTAATCACGTCTCTTTTCAAGGCGTACGCCGCAAAACACAAAATAATGCCCTTAAAATGAACTACCCCGCCGCAAACAATGGGGTATCAGACGGTAATACCATTTTTATATCCCCCTCACCCTAACCCTCTCCCACCAGGGGAGAGGGAATTAGCGAAAA
>CBDAFK010000107.1:0-24898 GCA_965195235.1 uncultured Desulfobacterales bacterium
CATATTGCTTAATTTGATTTGCCTTAAACCAGGTCAGGCCATGTTTATCCCGTCAGGTACACTTCATGCCTATCTTGATGGTGTTGGCATTGAATTGATGGCAAACTCAGACAATGTGCTAAGAGGCGGGCTTACCTCAAAGCATGTAGATGTGCGGGAGCTTTTAAGTGTTCTTGATTTTGAAGAAAGGGACATCAATATAATAGCTTCAGAAAAATGCAAAGATTTTGAGATGATCTATCCGAGCCCGGCCGAGGAATTTGTTCTTTCCGTGATTTCCGTCAACAAGGCAATAGCCTATAAGAGTCCTGTAAAAAGAAGCATTGAAATTATCCTTTGCACTGATGGAAAGGCGCTTATAAGGGACATAGACAACAATATTGCCATTGATCTTGGCAGGGGGGTGTCGGTTGTTATACCGGCTGGTGTTAAAAATTATACTATTAATGGAAAAGCAACCCTTTACAAGGCTTCGGTTCCATTTTAATCATCCCCATCTTACTCCACTTATCCTCTTGACAACATCCATCATTATTAGCCCGGAAAATGCGACAAATTTAAGTATAGAGAATAAAAACATATGATGAAAAGAATTGCGGAAGGGTATCTTGAAAACCGGGTAGCAAAAAAACGACGTAAGCGGTTACGTTTACTTTTTTAATCTGATTTTTACTGAATTTGCATGCGCGTCAAGACCTTCGATTTCAGCCAGCCGGATAATATCCTTTGCCTCATCCTTAAAGGCATTTTTTGAATAGTGGATCAGGCTTGTTTTCTTTATAAAATGGTCCACAGAGAGAGCTGAAGCAAATCTGGCTGTGCCGGCGGTTGGAAGCACATGGTTGGGCCCGGCAATATAGTCCCCAACAGGCTCAGGCGTGTAATCCCCAAGAAATACAGCCCCTGCATTTCTAATCCTGCCGACATACTCAAATGGTTCCTTGACATGCAGCTCAAGGTGTTCCGGAGCGATCTGGTTTGCAAGTTCTATGGCTGTGTCAATATCGGATGTAACCATAATAGCGCCATACCCGGCAAGAGATTCTGTTGCAATATCTTTCCTCATGAGGTCGCCTAACTGTTCATCTACGGCTTTGGCAACAGACTTTGCTAATTGCCCTGAGTTTGTGACAAGCATGGCCGAAGCGAGAGCATCATGCTCTGCCTGTGAAAGGAGGTCTGCGGCAATAAATTCCGGGTTTGCATTAGTGTCTGCAACAATCAGTATCTCACTTGGCCCGGCTATCATATCTATCCCGACTGTCCCTGCTACAATCTTCTTGGCAAGTGTAACATAAATATTCCCCGGCCCGACTATTACATCGGTTTTCGGAATGGTTCCGGTTCCATAAGCCAGCGCTGCAATTGCCCAGGCGCTTCCAAGTTTGTATATTGCATCAACACCGACCTTTTGTGCTGCAACAAGAAGATGGGGATTTACACTTCCATCTTTTGTGGGCGGGGTTGCCATTGAAATATACTGTACACCGGCGATTTTGGCTGGAATAGCTCCCATCAGAACGGAAGAAATTAGAGGGGTGCTTCCGCCTTTCCCTCCCGGCACATAAACTCCCGCTGCATCGACAGGGTTTACAATCTGGCCGAGAAATACGCCTTGTCTATCAGTGTTAATCCATGATTTACTTAACTGCTGCTTATGAAAAGCCTTTATCTGAGAAATTGCGCGATTTAAAGATCGTATAAAGGGTCTGTCCACTTTTTTTGCGGCAGCATCAATCTCGCCGCGTGTTACCTTAATTGAATCTATTGACAGATCAGGAGAATCAAAACGGTTGACATACTTAATAAGCGCTTTGTCACCGTTCTTCCTCACATCCTCAAGGATACGCTTAACTGACTGATAATCCTTTTCCTTAAAGCCAAGCCCGCGGTTTATAATGGATGCAATCTTTTTTTCAGCCGATTTAGAGGGATAATTATATATTTTCATAATGGTTTGTTTCATAAAACATAAGGAAGCTGTTTGTCAATAGTTCGCAACCGTTTATGGGATGAGCAAAAAATACTGATTGACATATTTTATGCTATGTATAAGTTTAGTTTTGGAGGAAATTTATGAAAACAAACAGAATTTATAACTTTAACGCCGGGCCTGCTGCCCTTCCCTTAAGTGTTCTTGAAGAAATCAAAGATTCATTCATAAACTTCAAAGGGTCCGGCATGTCCATTACCGAGGTAAGTCACAGATCAAAATGGTTTGATGATGTAATTAACGATGCAGTAGTTAGAACAAAACGGCTTTTAAATTTGGATGAAAAATTCCATGTCCTTTTTATTCAAGGCGGCGCAAGCATGCAGTTTTGCATGATTCCGATGAATTTTTTACAGGATGAAAAATCGGCAGACTATGTCAATACAGGCACATGGTCAACAAAGGCTATCAAGGAAGCCGGGATACAGGGGAAAAAGATTCAGGTAGTAGCGTCATCCGAGGATAAAAATTTTTCCTATATCCCTAAGAATATACAATTCAGTAATAATGCAGTTTATGCCCATATTACCTCGAATAATACCATTAAAGGGACACAGTGGAGAACCTTTCCAGACACCAATGGCGTGCCGCTTGTGGCAGACATGTCGTCTGATATTATGAGCAGACCTTTGGACACGGAACAATTCGGTTTGATATATGCCGGAGCACAAAAAAATATCGGGCCGGCTGGTGTGTGCATGGTGATTATCCGCGATGATATGTTAAACATGGTGCCTGATGGTTTGCCGTCAATGCTGAAATATACGACCTATGCTTTAAAAAATTCAATGTATAATACTCCTCCCTGTTTTGCGATTTATACTATTCAGCTTGTAATGAAATGGCTGGAAGAAATTATTGGAGGGCTCGCAAAGATGGAAGAGATAAACAGGAAAAAGGCAAACATTCTTTATAATTGCTTAGATTCAAGCGGTTTCTACAAAGGGACTGCGGAGCAGGATAGCCGTTCAATGATGAACGTAACCTTTCGTTTGCCAAATGAAGATCTGGAGAAAAAGTTTATTCAAGAAGCTCTGGAAAACGGGCTTGGAGGTCTTAAAGGCCACCGTTCTGTCGGAGGCTGCAGAGCATCCATCTATAATCCCACAACCATAGAGGCAGTAAAAACTTTAACAGATTTTATGAAAAATTTTGAACAAAAAAACGGATAATCAGAACTTGATGAACTCGTAAAAAGTCGGATTTCCCCTCCCCTGGCCGAAACTTGGCGCAGCCGGTTTGTTTCATATTTCAGCTTTGAACTTTGAGATCTATTGGTTTGTCCGGATTATGCCTTCATGATTTTTATAATTCTTTCATCCAGGCAAGAACGCATAAAAGTGTTCATCGGATTCTGATTACCAGATTCGTAAAAAGCCAGCATCAGTTGATTAAATTCTAACTGTCTCTTAGCAGGAAGATTAATCGCAGGATACCCGGCGCTCAACAACAGTCCGTTCATGATGAAACGTCCCATGCGTTTGTTTACATCATAAAAAAATTGACATCGAGCCATCGTAAGAAATAAGAAGATTGCCTGATCATAAATATCCGGTATTTTAGAGGCTTGAGCCACCATATTATCAAATAAAGCAGGCAACATACCGGCTTCAGGTGGCATATACTCAGTGCCTGCAATAGTAACCCCGCCGGAACGGAATCTGCCACATTCCAAAGCTTCTTCTTTGCCTGCTATTTGATGAAGTTCACATGCTTTTTCAGCCGTGACTTTAAACCTGCCTTTTTCTATCCATTCAAATAAAGTGCGCCATGCTTTACCCTGGTTTATCGCAATTCGCTGATCAGATATCTTATGTCCGCCAATTGTTACTCCATCTAATAGCGTTTGGATTTCGGGCAGGGTAAAATTGATGCCTTCCAGGTTTACTGCATCAAAAACCAGCTCGGCTAATTGGCGTTTAGCAAGCATCAAAGCTTTAGCCTGATCAGGCTTCATATTCCACTGGCTGTCTTTTACTTCTATCATTTGTGTTTTTATTATGATTCATTTTAGGTCTTTGAAAAAAGAGTCTGACAGGATAACAGGATAAACAAGATTTTACCTGCCTGTGCGTAGCACGCAGACAGGTTTAAAATGCACAAACAAAGTTAACTCTCATTGTAGTCAGCCAGTAAATCATAAAATATAATCACAACATAAAGAAGGTGCGTATCAGATGGAAAATTGTATTATTGCCTAATAAGTTTTCAATTAGGTTTATTGTAACAGTTCATCCTTATGTGATAAAGATAAACTCTGCGTTCTCCGCGACTGGTGAACTATTATGATTTATTTTCTCGTTCCCATGTTCCAGCGTGGGAATGCATATCCGCCAAAGGGCTCTGGCGGATCCCCACGCTGGAGCATGGGAACCAGGCAAAAGATTTGGATTTGGATTAATCCCGCTTTCAGCGGGATCAAAAAAATAATAGCGCGCTAAGGTGTTATAATATAGATTTTTTATGAAAAAGTGTTATGTTTAAGTAAGAATTTTTGTAATCCTGCTAAAGCGGAAAGTAAATAAAGTCAGCAAGAAAGGGACAATTTTAATGAATTCACCAATTGAAAATATAAGGATAGGGGTAGCCAATCGAGGAGTTCCGGCGCTTCGTATAGGACGTACCATCAGGGAAATGGGAGGCATATATGTAGCATTTGCCACAGAAGAGGACAAAACAGCCCCTCATGTATCCAAGGCAGATAAGGCTTACACTATACGGACGGAAAAAGGATATTTAGATATAGAGCAAATCGTTCGTCTTGCATTGCAGCATGATGTTAAAGCCCTTCACCCTGGCTGGGGTTTTGCCGCGGAAAACGACCGGTTCCCATCCCTGTGCAAGGAAAACAACATCATCTTCATCGGCCCTTCAGAAGCGCCCATGAAAAAACTCGGCAATAAGGTCACAGCCCGAAAGATCGCAAAGTCTGTTTCCGTGCCGGTCATTCCCGGTTCCGACAGCGCGGTAACCCTTGAAGAAGCAAAACAGATCGCCCGGGAAATCGGCTATCCAATAATGATAAAAAGTGAAGGCGGCGGCGGCGGAAGAGGAATTGTAATTATTGAATCCCCTGAAGAACTTGAGCACCATTTCCAAAAAGCCTCAACCATCGCAGAGGCAAGTTTCGGCAACCCGAACTTATATATTGAACAATTTCTTTCATCGGTCAGGCACATGGAGATACAGGCTGTCTGTGATTCATTCGGCAATGCAGCAGTACTGGATGAACGGGACTGTTCCACACAAAGAAAAAATCAGAAATTACTGGAAATCACCCCCTCTCCCTGGAAAGGGATGACCAGCGAATTAAGAAAAACTCTTAAAGACGCCACCTTAAAGATTATATCTGCCTCAGGATATGATTCTATCGGGACATTTGAATTTTTAGTGGATGAAAAACAGAATTACTACTTTATTGAGGCAAACACCAGGCTTCAGGTTGAACACGGGATCACGGAGATACTTTACGGAATAGATCTTGTTGAAGAAATGATACGAATCTCTTTTGGCGAAAAACTGCGCCTGAACCAGGAAGAGCTGAAACCAAGGGGATTTGCCATGCAATGCCGAATAAATTTCGAGGATCCTCAAAACAATTTCCAGCCAAACGCAGGGGAAATAACGAGGTATCTTTCTCCGGGTGGTGAAGGAATAAGACTGGATTCATGCGTCTTTTACGGATACGAGTTCCCCAAGCTCTATGACTCGCTGGCAAGTCTCCTTATGGCGCATGGAGCCACATGGGAAAAGACACTGGCAACCATGCAGCGGGCGCTGTCTGAATACTTTATAGGCGGTCTGAAAACCACTATTCCATTTCATAAAAAGGTTATCTCACATCCAAAATTCATGACAGGCGAAGTTGTTACAAAATTCATCGATAATACGCCTGAACTGATGTCTTACAGGGAAACCATACCTGAAGAAATCAGGCTGTCAAATTTGATGGCTGAAAGTACCGCCAAAGGATTTAATCCATATATCGGGCTTGGGTCTTACCGAAAATTCGGCGATTCCAAGGTCGGACCAATGTTTGTGGATGTTTCAATACTGGCAAAAAAGGCTGTCCATGACCGTTCCTATCAGCCGCCATTTAATCCAAACGACCATCGGGACAAGACTTTAAGCTTTTTACGAAATTCTGAATATGTGGAATTCTGCAACACGACTCCAAGGGATATAACCCAGTCAGAAACCGGTAATCGATTCCGTCTCTTCGACGATCGACTTGTTGGGCCTTTGATTGACAGGTGCGGATATGCATCTATCGAAAACGGCGGCGGAGCCCATTACCACGTTGCCATGCTTGGATGCATGACAGACCCGTGGGCCGAGGCGGCAAACTGGAATGAGTTTGCGCCAAATACGCAAAAACTTATCCTCATACGATCAACAAATGTGCTTGGCTATGCTCCACAGAGTCGCGAAATAATGAAGCGCACAGGCGAAATGATTATAAAGCATTACCATGTAGTACGATGTTTCGATTTTCTGAATCATATTGAAAACATGGCTCCGTTTGCCGAAATCGTTTTAAATGCCGAAAACCGTATTTTTCAGCCCGCCATCAGCTTAAGCTGGGCACAGGGTTTTGATGTTCCACACTACGTTGGGGTGCTAAATGACATCCTTTCAATGGTGGGGCGAATTTTAGAATGCAATAAGGATGAGGCATCTAAGAAAATTATATTCTGCCTTAAAGATATGGCTGGTGTGTGCCCCCCACGGTTTATCAAAAGCCTTATTTCTTCCATACTTGATAAATATCCTGATTTAATTGTTCAATATCATCGCCATGCAACAGACGGTCTTGCCGTGCCCGCGCTTGGCGCTGCCGCTCAGGCAGGAGCAAAAATCCTGGATGTTGCTGACGGTCCCAGCGTAAGATTTTACGGCCAGACAGCAGTCATGCCGGTATTGGCATATATTGAAGGAGAGCTTGGTTTAAAGACCCGGCTTGATAAAGAAAAAATCAGAGAAACCGCATTTGTTTTAAAGCAGATTATGCCACTATACGATCATTACTGCAGACCCACATTTCTTGGGATTGATCACGACGTCATACTTCACGGGCTTCCCGGCGGAGCCACTTCAAGCAGCCAGGAAAGCGCCTTAAAACAGGGATACGCATTTCTGCTGCCCAGCATTCTTTTAGTTCTTGAGCTCTATCGAAAACTTATCAGGTATCACGATGTTACGCCCGGCTCTCAAATAACCTGGACCAATGGATACATGATGGTTGTAAAGGCTTATGAACGTGGCGGAATGACGGAAGTGCAAAGAATTATCAACCTTTTAAAAAAGGTAACCACTATTGAAGAAGATAAGCTGGATGAGCAAACCAAAGAAGATCGCAAGATACTTTTTTCCCATGCAAATGATGCTTTAAAAAATCTTCTGCTCGGAAAATTCGGCAAACTTCCTCTTGGATGGCCCAAACAATGGATCTATGAATCGGTATTTAGTAATAAATGGGAAGAGGCTATTGCCAACAGAACCGAAGAAAGCCCTCTTAATTTTCTTCCCACGGTTAATATCGACAAAATAAAAAAAGAACTGGCCGGACATATTAAAAGAAAACCAACTGAAGAAGAGCTAATTAATTACCTGAATCATCCGGGTGATGCCTTAACACTTATCAAAAATCTGGAAAAATACAGCGATCCTAATGTGCTTCCTGATGATATCTGGTTTGAAGGCCTTGAGCCCGGAGTTGAACGGGAATTTCGCACCTCTGATGGAAAAATACATATCATAGAGGTCATGCGGTTAGGCCGCGTAAGCAAAAACGGCACAAGAAGAATACGCTACAAGCTCGATCACGAAGTTTTTGTTGAAGAAATACAGGTTGAAAAAAGAGCCATGGAAAAAAAGGGGATGGAAATGGCTGATGAAAATAATCCATATCACATCGGCGCCCCGTTTGATGCAGATCTATGGCTTGTTCACAAAAAGGCAGGCGATGCTGTGCAGGAAGGTGAAGAGATATTGAACCTCTCTCTGATGAAGGTCGAATACTCTATAAATTCTCCTGTAAGCGGCGTTGTTAAGAAAGTGCCGGTTTTTGCCGATTACAAAGCAGACAAAAAGATGGTTCCTGTGGTAAAAGGGCAGCTTCTCATGGAGCTTGCTCCCCCTTATAAATGTTGCCCGAATTGCAATGAGCCCATAGAGGAAAATGACAAATTCTGCTCAAACTGCGGAAACAGATTAAAGTCGGGCACCTGATCCGGAAATTCTTGAGGTCTTTTGGCATGAGACTGCAAGAAAGAAAAGGACTTGTTATTTTAGTAAGCTGCGAGAGCTTAGGGTTCTTGAGCTAATACAGGGAGGATTGATAATGTATAAACATATTTCGATTTTGTTAGTATGTATCGGTGTATTTCTGTTTCATAGTTGCTCTACAAGTTACAAGGTAAAGCCGTTGCCGTTTAAGACCCCGGCTTCGTACGATAATGCTGTGACAGTTGCCGGAGCCCAGGTGGCAGCAAAGGCATTCAATGATGCAAAGCAGGCAAAAGAGGTATTTGGATTCGACATCCATGGCGCGGGCATGCTGCCGGTGCAGGTAGTATTTGACAACCAGGGGATTCATCCATTTGAGATTAACGGCGATCAGACATTTCTGGAGGATGAAAAGGGCAATCTGTGGCCTGTTTTAAGCAGGGAAATTGCATATGAAAGGTCGACAAAATATGCCAAAACAAAGGATGTCGTAAAGGAAGGGGCTTATCACGGCGTATTGGGATCTGTGGCAGGAGCTTTAATCGGAGCTGCTATTGGCATTGTGTCTGGCGACAATGTTGCAACAGCGGCAGGTAAAGGGGCTGCTGTTGGCGCTGCTGCCGGAGCCACCATAGGGGGCGCCGGCGGTTATACTTCAGATGATGCCAGGATGGCAATTATAGATGATTTGCATAACAAGTCGTTGCAGAACGCTGCGATTGAACCAAAAAGTTTTGCTCATGGCATCCTGTTTTTTCCTGGTGAGGCCGGATCGGGTCGGCAGTTACGCCTCCAGATACTTGAAATAGATACGGGTAGAGTCCACATAATTAAACTGGATTTATAATCAACTCAAATTTGATGGTCTCGTAAAAAGTCGGATTCATCAAAATAAAGTGACCCGTAGGGCAGGGCTTTAGCCCTGCGTTAAAGCAAAGCTAAAGCTTTGCCCTACAGAACTGAGTGACATAGTCGCACTTTTTACGAATTCATCAAGTTTTGCACCCTTCTATTTATCAAAGCCTTTAAAAACCAAATTGTCGCCAAATGATGTGAGCATTTATTTTTGTATCACCTGCCGATATCACCACATTTTCTGTGTTTCAGCGCATTTGCGATAATTAATTTTCATTGGGATATCTTTTTTAAAAATAAGAGATAATTAAAGAATATTGGAGATTTTATGAGAAAGCATTATTCTGAGATTTAGGTCAATAACTATGGATATGCATAAAATGCTTAATAAAAATGCTCGTTCAAAAAAGGTTGTATTTAGAAAGAGTTGCCAATTTGGCCGTGATATATATAAAAGATATCAGATAGGTATAAATTGTTAATAACTTATTCGCAAACAATTCTAAAGTCATTTTAATCAGGTTTGACACAAAACAACCTCTGCCTTAATTACAACTAAACTTTCATTTTAAACTATTTACTTCCCAAATAATCCTAAATAATCGTTTCATTTTGTAATTATTGAACAATTCCCCTTTTCTAAAGAACTTTATCAATTTTGTCATTTTAATATAATACCCTATGGAACAAATCTGGATTAAAGTTAAAAATTCAATCAAGAAACAGATTCAAGGGCAAAGTTTCAGGATGTGGATTGAACCCCTTGACTACTTAAAATCGGATAATGGCTGCATTATCCTAACTTGCCCAAATGCCTTTTCAAAAAAACGGGTCCTTAATCATTATAGCGCACTAATCCATTCTGAACTAAACAAAGTATCAGGAAGTGGATGCAAATTTATTATTGAAGTTTCCGAAAACAACAGTTGTTCAAGAAAAAAACCAGCTAAAAAAATAGATAATGAACCTCAGATGTCTCTTCCAAATATTAACGCACATGCATACGGAGGACACTTTTTACGAAGAGATTTCACATTTGATAAATTTGTCGTTGGCAGCAACAGTGACTTTGCTTATTCAGCATCACTCTCACTCGCATCAAGAAATAATGCAAACCAAAACTGCCTGTTCTTGTTATCAAAAACAGGGATGGGCAAAAGCCATCTTGCCCAGGCTATCGGGCATTATATCCTTTCTGATGATCCTTCAGAACATGTCTATTATATTACGGCTGAAGACTTTACGAATGAAATGATTCATGCTTTTCGACATAATTCAATCGAGCAGTTCAAAAATAAATTCAGAAATAAATGCAATGTATTGCTTATTGAGGATGTCCATTACTTAAGCGGCAAGCAGCGCACTCAGATCGAGCTTGCTTTAACACTTGACACTCTTTTTGAAGCAAACAAAAAAATAATTTTCTCAAGTTGTTACCTCCCATCTGATATACCGAAACTAAGCGACAAATTAAGATCAAGCCTGTCATGCGGTATTATTTCAAATATCGATCCTCCGAATTTCAGGACAAGGGTCAGAATATTGCAAAAAAAATCAAATGGCAATAGATGCTGCGTTTCCGAAGATGTAATCCGTTATTTAGCCAGCGAACTTACTGAGAATGTCAGACAACTTGAAAGCGGGCTTATCGGGGTTACCGCAAAATCATCACTTCTCGGAGTCCCTATTGACCTGAATCTTACAGAAAGTATAGTAAAACATATAGTCAAGCAGCGAAATACTATTACTATAAATGCAATCAAGAAACTTGTATGCAAACAATATAATATTTCAATAAAAGATATTGTTTCAAGCTCCCGGAAGCAAAGTATTGTCCGGCCAAGGCAGATAGCAATGTACCTGTCTCGAATGTATACAGATTCACCACTCCAGACAATAGGAAAAAGCTTTAACAGATATCACGCCACAGCCCTTCATTCAATTTATATCGTTGAACGGGGATTAAAAGAAAATAGTCCTATGAAGAAGCAGGTGGAATTTCTTTGTGAGAGATTAGAATCCAGCGAATTTTGATTGCCTTACCAAACGGATGTTATGCGGTTTTGACTAACACTATCTTTAAACAACTTCAAAGTATTGTCGGCACGGCTAATTGCAGCAGGGCAAAAGAGGACCTGGCCTGTTATGCGTATGATGCAACTGCCCTAACCTATATGCCGGATGCTGTTTTATTCCCCAAAAACAGCTCTGAAGTATCAGCTATATTAAGGCTTGCCAATAAACATGGCTTTTTTGTCATCCCACGCGGCTCTGGTTCCGGCATGACAGGCGGATCCCTTGCAGTCAACGGGGGTGTCATCATCGTGATGACCCGCTTCAACCGTATTCTGAAAATCGACAAGGAAAATCTGATCGCCCATGTGGAACCGGGCGTTGTAACCGGCCATTTACATAAGGCTGTTGAAAAAGAGTCTCTTTTTTATCCGCCGGATCCATCAAGCTCCGAATTTTCAACTATGGGTGGAAATATCGCGGAATGCGCCGGAGGTCCCAGCGCGGTTAAATACGGCGTAACCAGGGATTATGTACTCGGCCTCGAAGTTGTCCTCCCAAGCGGAGAAATTATTAACACCGGTGTGCAAACCGCCAAGGGGGTAGTCGGATATGACCTGACCCGTTTAATAACAGGATCTGAAGGCACACTCGGAATAATTACCAGGATAATGGTTCGCCTTTTACCCCT
Source organism: uncultured Desulfobacterales bacterium (assembly GCA_965195235.1). Classification (GTDB taxonomy): domain Bacteria; phylum Desulfobacterota; class Desulfobacteria; order Desulfobacterales; family ETH-SRB1; genus Desulfaltia. The sequence goes on from CBDAFK010000107.1 coordinate 11,781, forward strand.
TCCCGAAGCAACAAAAACAATAACCGCTGTTTTTGACAAGATAGAAACAGCAGCCGAAACAGTATCGGAAATCATAAAAAACCGCATAATCCCGCGCACTATAGAATATATGGATAATGCTTCAATAAGGTGTGTGGAAAACTACCTTAAAATTGGTCTTCCGGTTAAAGCAGAAGCTTTGCTTTTAATAAAGGTCGACGGAAGTGAGGATGAGACAAACAGGGCTGCAGATAAGTTAAAAACACTTTGCATGAAACGTGGCGCAACAAGGGTTGAAAAAGCCAGGACCAAAGAGGAGGCAGCAAACCTCTGGAAAGCCCGCAAGGAGATTTCTCCTGCTCTGTTTAGTTATGGACCGGATAAGATTAACGAGGATATTGTAGTTCCAAGAAGCAAAATACCTGATATGGTAAAAAAGATAAATATGTTAAGGGATGAAACAGGGCTCTGTATAGTCAGTTTCGGGCATGCAGGGGATGGAAATATCCATTTTAATATAATGCTGGATAAACAAAATAAGGATGAGCTTGAAAAGGCGGAGACGGTGGTTAATGCCCTTTTCGACTATACTCTTGAACTTGGAGGAACCATTTCCGGCGAACATGGAATAGGTATAACCAAGGCGCCTTACATTAAAAAAGAGATTGGAGATGTCGAACTCACCTTAATGAAAAAGATAAAAAATGTTTTTGATCCAAAAGGCATATTAAACCCGGGCAAAATCTTCCCATAAACACTTAGACTATAACCATAAATGAACATCCAACATCCAACATCCAACATCCAACATCGAACGTTGAATGGGAAAAAGGAAAAGAGATGAACATCGAACATCGAACGTCCAACATCGAATGGTGAATGGGAAGAGATGAAGAAACAGAGGTCGGAAGAATTGGTCGAGTAGGGAATTGGTCGAGTGGTCAAGTGGGAGCGGCTTTGGGAACCTATATGGTATGCATTCCCACGCTGGAGCATGGGAACGAAAAATTGTCGATTGAAAAGGTAGAGCGGAGCGACATCATTATTCGACGTTCGACGTTCAATGTTCGATGTTGGACGTTCATCTTTTAATATGTTCGATCTTAATCTTTCAAAACAACTCCGTATGGCATAAATGTAACCTGTGAACCGTGAACGGTTATACTTTTACTGCACCTTAACAAACATACCGTCTGAAGATGTAAGATCTTCCAGTATCGCCATGCGGATATTATTTTCGCTCTCAATAGCGCAACGCAAGTTTATTGAACAATACTTTTTGCAAATCGGATCCTCGATATTGAAATCCCCAAAACATCCTAAATGAGAATCATAAGAAATTTTTTCTTTTTTCATATATTCATCCTGTAACAATGTTCTTTAAAATTCTGGTTTCTCTCCTTTAGCCTTTAGCGGTTAGCTGTTAGTCTAATGATTTCAGGATGTTTTACTATTACAAATTTTCACCCGTTTGGTGTTATTTCTAATTAACGTAATGCCCTCATTTTTTAGAGCTAAACGCTAATGGCTAACAGCTAATCGCTTAACTTAAATATAATATATATTTATACTGGCAAGTCAACCTCAACCACCGACTAAAGCATGCATCTTTTCAAGAAGAGGAGTCAAGGTTGACTCATTATTAGCTGAAATAGCTATCCCGTCAAGCTGCCTGATCTGCCTGTTTATGATGTCTCTGTCAACAAGATCCTGTTTGTTTAAAACACGAATTAAAGGAATATTATTTAAATTAAGGTCGCATAGAATCTTTTCAACAGATTCAATACGATCTTTAAAATGTGTATTGCTGATATCTATGACATGGAGAAGAAGATCCGCACTTTCAAGCTCTTCGAATGTCGCACGAAAAGCGACCATAAGCTCTCTTGGGAGGTCTTTAATAAAGCCGACAGTATCGGTTATGATCACCTCAACATCTTTCGGAAACTTCAAACGCCTGCTCGAAGGGTCTAAAGTGGCAAAAAGACGATCTTCAACGCGCACATCGCTCTTTGTAAGGGTATTAAGAAGGGTCGATTTGCCGGCATTGGTATATCCGATTATTGAAATAACCGGAAGATCTTTTTTCTGTCTCTTTGCTTTTTGCTGCTTGCGTTGCTTCTTTATAAGAAGAATATCTTTTCCCAGACGCGCAATCCTGTCGCGCGCACGCCTCTTGTGTATTTCAAGCTTTGTCTCGCCGGGTCCTCGCCCCCCAATCCCGCCGGTTAAACGCGACATGGCGGTGCTCTTTGCTATAAGTCGCGGAAGCAGATACTTTAGTTGGGCAAGTTCAACCTGAAGTTTTCCTTCCCTTGTTTGAGCCCGTTGAGCAAAAATATCGAGAATTAACTGTGTCCTGTCGATAATCTTAATATCTATTTTATCCGAAATTGAACGCATCTGGGATGGATTCAATTCCTGATCAAAAATAATAAGTGTCGCTCCATTCTTGAGAATTAAAATAGTTATGTCCTGAAGTTTTCCAGGCCCTATAAGGAATCTTGAATCAACCCTCCTGCGCTGTTGAAGTACGGTGGCTGCCACATCTATACCACTGGATAGAGCCAGTTCTTTAAGCTCTGCCAGGGAATCCATGGCTATACGCCTCGGAGCGGTTGTAACACTTATCAGTATAGCCCTTTCCTTTCCTGAACCTGCCTTATACAAATGCCGGGCATGAGCGAGTTCTGTTTCAATGGCCTTGATAAGATCAAGACAGCCTATGTCGAGTTGGCCGGGATTCAGGGGAGCAAGTATCCTGCATTGTTTTCCTTTTTGACTTACAGGCAGTATATGTCCGACATGAACCTGGTTAGGCCGGCCATCTGTTGTTATCGTAATCGCGGCAATCATGTCCAGCCTTAAAAGGACGAGGTCTGTGAAATCATCTTTTGTCAGGGGTTCATTTTTCAGGTGTGTATGTATACATCTAAGCCCCTTAAGACGGCCTGGAGCAGCTCTATATTCACTTATGTCAGGAATTACTATCCCTTGATAATTCCCTGCAATTACACATGCTATTTTTCCAGAACGGTTTACAAGAAGACCTATCTGGCGACGTATCTCATGGGAAAGTTTGCTTATTTCGCGGGCAATCTCAAATGTAACGACAAATTCGGTTGGTATGCGGCGACGATAAAGATTTTCAAGCCTGCGGATCTGGTTTGCCTTCAGTCCGCCGGTGTTTCCGAAAAGCCTCTTCATGAATCCATCATATTCAGCCGTCGTAGCCAGCCTACTCCGCCGAAGTGGCTACGAAGGCCGGATAGACTATTATGACGAAGTCTGCTCATAATCATCTTCTGATGCTGGATTTTCAAACCTGGTATAAGAGGTTAAAAAGGTTAAAGGCGCCCACCCGACAGGACCGTTTCTCTGCTTGGAAATAATTATTTCCGCTTTACCCTTGTTGGGATTATCTTCATTCTTGTTATACAATTCGTCCCTGTAAATAAAGGCAACAACGTCCGCATCCTGTTCAAGTGCGCCTGACTCCCTTAAATCGGAAAGCTGCGGACGTTTGTCGCTTCGTTCCTCCAGCTTTCTGTTGAGCTGAGAAAGAGCCAATACAGGCACATCGACCTCTTTTGCCAGCGCCTTTAATGATCTCGATATCTCTGAAATTTCAAGGTCCCTGCGCTCACTTGAAGATCTACCCCTCATGAGCTGCAGGTAATCGATAATAACTAAACCAAGCCCTTTGTCCATCTTTAATCTGCGCGCCTTGGCTCTTATCGAAGTGACCAAAATATCGGGCGAATCATCTATATAAATCGGTGCTTCAGACAGGACACCGGCGGCCTCTGTCAGCATGTTCCAGTCATCCCTGCTGAAAAAACCGCTCCTTATACGTTGCGAATCGATCCTTGCCTCAGCACAGAGCAAACGCATGGAAAGCTGTTCCTTAGACATCTCAAGCGAAAATATCGCAACAGGAACATTTGCATTTACTGCGGCATTCCTCGCAATATTCAGCGCTAAAGAGGTTTTCCCCATACTTGGACGCGCGGCGATGATTATAAGATCCGATTTCTGCAAACCCGATGTTAGATTGTCAAGACGTGTAAAACCTGTCGCAACGCCGGTCAGTAAACTCTTGTTTCCCTCGCGCTCTTCAAGGGTATCAATATTCTTGCTGATAAGTTTGCCGATCGGATAAAATGCCTGTTTATTCTTATTTTCCGATATTTCAAAAATGGATCTTTCAGCAAAGTCTATTAGTTCATCAACATCGCCACGATCTTCAAAACATTGCCTGGTGATTTCATTTGTCTTTTCAATAAGACGTCTTAACGATGCCTTGTCATGGACTATCCTGGCATAATGTCGTGCATTCACAGCAAGCGGAACAGTATCCACTACCCTGGCAAGATATGCAGCTCCTCCGATTTCTTCGAGACAATTCTGCTGGTTGAGAATGTTGGCAAGTGTCACAAGGTCAATAGGTTCACTCTTTGAAAACAGATCAATCATTGCTGAAAAGATCTTGTTATGAGACGACTTGTAGAAATCATCAGGAGAAAGAATCTCAACAACATCAAGAAATGTGTTGTTATCTATCAGAATTGCGCTGAGTATCGATTCTTCTGCCTCAAGATTCTGTGGAGGAACTTTATAAAGAGAAGGATTTTTTTCGCTTTGAAAGCGTGTATTAGCCATTTGCCTGTCTGCATTAACTGATTGACGTTTTTATGAAATTTCTTCACCCGCTATTTCAACCGTTATCTCAGGCTCAACCCCTTTGTATACACGGACAGGCACTTTGTAGGTGCCTGTATGTTTAATAGGCCCTTTGAGCAATATCATCCTTTTTTCAACTTCAATATCCTGGTTCGCAAGGGCACTGATAATATCGCCCGAAGAAACAGAACCGTACAGGCGATCCCCTTCACTAACCTTTGCGATTATCTTACATACAACATTTTCAAGCCGTTTGGCCATCTCTTCGGCAAACCCCTTTTCCTTGGCAATCTGCAATTCAAATTTAACCTTTTGCATCTCCAGCATTTTGCGATTTTGAGAAGTTGCCGTCACAGCCTTTTTCTGCGGTAAAAGATAGTTTCGGGCATAACCGTCTGCCACTGTTACCTCGCTGCCGATTATTCCTAACGACTCTATTGTTTCCTTTAAAATTAATTTCATATGCTACCCCTATTTTTTCATATTTATGGAGACCTTTTCAAAAATCTCTTGGCCGGTTCTTTGTTTGCGACCTCTTGTTTATGAATTTCTTACTTTTGCGTAATGAGCTTCAGGTATGATTAAATTTATTGTATAGGAATTTTCTTTTTTTATCCCCTCCCATTGCAAATTCTAAATAACAAATCACAAATATCAAATAAATTACAATGACCAAAATTCAAAATCCCAAACCCGTATATGTTTTGGTCATTGAATATTGAAATTTGGGATTTATTTGTAATTTGACGCTTGAAATTTGGGATTTTATAAATTCAAATCACTACCCGCCAAAAACCGGACTTTTTTGTTCAGGCATTAGTTAAGTTATTTGAAAGTCAAATTCATCAGTTTTCTTGCTTGATTCCCAATTTTCTGTAATTCAACCAGATATCGGAAAAACCAAGGCCTATAATAATAAGCACTATAACCTGCTGAATTGCAATAAGGCTATATAAAAAAAACTTTAATATAGATGGAAGCCGCTTTTTTTCAAAAAAGAACGAAACAATGGCCATGCCCTGAAAAAAATATATCGCCATCAGAATGATCAGCCCGTTTAAGCCAACCATCTTTATGCCTCTTTCAGGTAAAATCAGCATCAGCCCACATCCTATGGCGCCCCAAACAAAAGAGTCGGGGGCTTTCCATAAATTCAGAGAACCAAAATCAGGATAAAAAAGACCCCTGGCTTTCAGGATCGGTTTTGCGATAAGCAGAATCGCCCACGCCAGAAAAAAGCTTGAAGCCACTACCATGGCAGGTATGATTCTCAATAGAACATACTGTATATATTCAAGTGAGTTTGAAAAAATGCGGATGTTTTCCTCAGGCACCCCCATCTTTTCACACAAAGCAATTGTCAGGTTTAGATTCTTTGCTAAATATTCCGATATAAGGGCAATAATCCCGGTATCAGAAATATTGCTGTAAAAGAATAAACCGAAAACTCCTGCAGACAATACTAAAGCGCATGCATATAAAATCGTCTTTTCAATAGAAAGGTTAAATTCAATAAGCTCACTTAGAACAAAACCAAACAGTAACAGTTCTATAAAGAAAAATATGTCGATCGATATCGTGCCGATCATGAAAATCATCATAATGATTGACGCGACAAGCACTATGGCTCCGGTTGTTCTGCCAAGCTTTGAACGATAAAAGAAAATCGGCAGGGGAATAAACAGAAAACAAACTGAACCTATGACCGGCAAATAAATCGATGCTGCAAAGATAAGCGTTGTGATCGCAATTCCTTTTGCTATATCGATCGAGATATTCCCTTGAATGGTTTGAGGCACTATCTCTTTCTCCTTTGAGACAGACTGCAGCAATATCTAATATTTTTTATAGCCCACAGTGCCAACGTAAGGCAGAAGAGCGATTGTACGGGCGCGCTTGATTGCATGCGTCAGTGTGCGCTGGTGTTTTGCACAGGTTCCGGAAATGCGCTGCGGAATAATCTTTCCGCGCTCTGTTATAAAAAATCTAAGTGCCTGGGGGTCCTTATAATCTATTGTTAGACTGGTGTCCGCACAAAAACGGCAAATCTTACGGCGATTATATATTCTTTTTTTGGCATCATTTTTATTTCTGCCAGCGCTATTTCGTCTTTGGAATTTGAAAGCAGCAGCCATTTTACTTCTCCTCCTCATCAGTTTCAGTTTGAGTTGTTTCGCTTTCTACTGCTTGAGATTCGCTGATTTCGGATTGATCTTGCTTATCTTCCGGCCCAGAATCATTCAATTTATCCTTTGTGACAGCAGTTGATTCATCATCGGAAGCTGTTGTATCTTGAGCAGTCTGTTTCTTGCTTGCCTCAGCTTCAGCAGTCTGTTTCTTGCTTGCCTCAGCTTCAGCCATCTGTTTCTTGCTTGCCTCAGCCTCAGCCATCTGTTTCTTGCTTGCCTCAGCCTCAGCCTCAGCCATCTGTTTCTTGCTTGCCTCAGCCTCAGCTTCAGCCATCTGTTTCTTGCTTGCCTCAGCTTCAGCCATCTGTTCCTTTATTTTTTCAACATCGGCATCCTTGTCAAGCAAGACCGTCATATACTTCAAGACCCTGTCATCGATCCGGAAAAATCGCTCTATTTCATTCACAAGAGCTCCGGTCCCGCAAAAATCTAAACGAACGTAATATCCGTGTGACCTTTTCTTGATTTCATAGGCAAGTCGCTTGTCCCCCCATTCATCAACGATTACAAGAAAACCACTCTGCTGGACAATCAAGTCTTTTAATTTTTCAAAAATAGGCAGTCTTTGTTCATTTGAAAGCTTGGGATCGATAATAACTATTGTTTCGTATCTTCTCATTTAACCTCCTTCTGGATATTAAGCCCTGGTAATTACTCCAGAGCAAGGGTTTTTGGTGGGCCGTCGGGGAATCGAACCCCGAACCTACTGATTAAGAGTCAGGTGCTCTGCCTGGTTGAGCTAACGGCCCTGCCATGCAAATATAAAAATTAAAAAGAGTTTTTTACCAATTTAAAAATTATTTGTCAATTTTTTTGTTTGAACGATTTAAGTTGTATTTATATAAATTCTTTTTGATTTTCCAGTATTTTTAAAGTAATATACCAAAAATATCTGAACCGGATAAAAACTTTTCAAAAAAGGATGACTTAAAGATGAACTGCGAAAAATCTCATAAACTATTTAATCGAGCGTTAAATGTCATACCAGGTGGTGTCAACAGCCCTGTTCGCGCATGCAAATCGGTCGGCATGGAACCAATCTTTATAAATTATGCTAATGGAAGCATGATTGCAGATGTGGACGGCAACAAATATATCGACTATATCGGTTCATGGGGGCCCATGATATTAGGGCACAGGCACTCCTCGGTTATCAGGGCTCTTGCATCTGTTTTGAATCAAGGAACAAGTTTTGGCGCGCCCACGGGCCTGGAAATCAAATTAGCCGAAATGGTCATAGATGCAGTTCCTTCAATAGATATGGTCAGAATGGTAAACTCCGGCACGGAAGCGAGCATGAGCGCCATACGTCTTGCCCGCGGAGCCACGGGTAGAGACATGATAATTAAGTTTGACGGATGCTATCATGGTCATGCAGACTCCCTTCTTGTGAAGGCAGGATCAGGCGTTGCCACTTTGGGCATTCCCGGAAGTTCAGGCGTGCCAAAATCCTTTGTAGAACATACCATATCTTTACCATATAATGACATCGAGTGTGTAAAAAAGGTTATGGAAGACAAAGGCGATAAGATTGCCTGCATAATAGTTGAACCTGTTGCAGGAAACATGGGGCTGGTGCCGCCTGTTGACGGTTTCCTGGAAACTTTAAAAGAGCTGACTGAAAAAAACGGCAGTTTGCTTATATTTGACGAAGTTATGACCGGTTTCAGGGTAGCATATGGGGGCGCTCAATCTCTTTACAGAATCTCTCCGGATATTACATGCCTCGGCAAAATTATCGGAGGCGGGCTGCCTGTCGGCGCGTATGGAGGCAAACGTGAAATTATGGAGCATATAGCCCCGCATGGGACGGTGTATCAAGCAGGCACTCTGTCCGGCAATCCTCTTGCGATGGCAGCAGGCATTGCAACACTTACACAATTGAAAAAACCGGGTTTTTATGGTGCTCTGGATGAAAAGGCTGATCAGGTTGCTATTGGTCTTGAAAAAGCTGCCGAAACAGCAGAAATAAAGGCAAATGTAAACAGAGTGGGTTCAATGATCGGGCTTTTTTTCACGGACAGAGATGTGAAAAATTTTGATGATGCAAAGACCTGCAATCTTGATATGTTTTCAGCCTTTTACAAGGGGATGCTCGAAAAAGGGATTTACCTCGCGCCCTCCCAGTTTGAAACCATTTTCGTTTCATCGGCCCATAGTACAAAAGATATAGATAAAACAGTAAAAGCAGCAGAGGAGGCACTGGTCTCTCTCAAGGAATAGACTTCACCCTGCCTGTGGAAATATCGTGCAAAGGAATCAGTATGTCAGCCATCTCCTTTATCTTCTGGGCGGAATCATAAGCCTCCATCACATTAATATGCACACCAGGAGCAATAGCCGGCCCTTGTACGGGAAAGTTTTTGTCATTGCAGCAAAAGCCGGTGATAATAGCCTTTCCTTTTGAAGTATTTATCGAAACAGACTGAGTTCCTACTGTATGGCCGGGCGTAAAAATCACATCAATTCCGTCGAATATATTTGCGTCTCCATCCACCTCGATCACATTCACATCATCAAGCAGATCTGGATAATACCTGTGATCAATCGGATGAGGGTTTTTAAAAAATTCAAGTTCAGCCTTCTGAACATACACATCTGCGCCAGGACATTTATAATCATTTTCACAATGATCATTATGAAGATGGGTATGAATGATCACATCAATTGCTTCCGGCTTCAGGTTCACAGTTGCGAGCGCTTCTTCAAATTCAAATATTTCAAATCCACACTTTTCCCTTGCTCCATCAGGCACAGTAAACTGTTTAAGCCCTGTATCAATTAGAATATTTTTGCTTCCCCCTTTTATGTAAAAAACATAAACAGGAAGAAGAATCCTTTTCCCATAATCGTGAAGGTAGGTCATGACCCCCTGGTCTGTTTCATTAATGCCGACAGCGAGAGGATAAATTGTATATTCATGCATAGCAGCCTCATTTTTTGGATTTTTGATGGCTTCATAGAAAGCTGATGCGATAACTATCACACAAAACATATAAATGCAATTACTAAGCGCCCTGCATTATGCCGGAGCCCTGAAACAACTTTCCAAACAGGGCTATAATTTCCCACGCAAATCAGCGTGATTATACCTCGGAAGGTCATAATCGGAACTGCTGGAAGAACCTTGCTGCTCGCAAAAAGATCGTAATTGGGGGAGACTAATTTATGAGAACAATTCATACTGAAGTGCCGGAGCAGCTTTTAAGGTAGCATGTGACGCTGGCCCCGTCATACATCTTGACGAACTCAACTGCTTTGATCTCCTTACTGATTTTCAAGAAATTGTCCTCTCCTGTAAATCCGAAGGACAGCGAAGTTTACCAGAGTTTTACAAAAAAATAATCCAAAAAAATCGAGTAAAACTTGCATGGGCGAAGCTTCAGGCGAAGCCTTGCCCTGTCTGCCCCGCCTTGTGGAATCAGAAGGCCATTCCTCTGAGGTAGCTCCAGCAGATGGTACTGGGGTCTAATAAATGATTTTAATTCATAATTCAAGCTTTGGCGCCAGATGAATGTCCTTGATCGGAGTCGGAGAACCTGGCTATTCCGGCGCTGATGTGATTAGATATCCTGGAGTGACAAACTCTTGCGTGATGCGAATGCTGTCAACACGGGTAAAACCTGATATCGATGACATTGTTTTGGAGTTATGAACGTTCTACACGAACGTCCCCTAAGTTTGTGACAAACTCTTGCGTGATGCGAATGCTGTCAACACGGGTAAAACCTGATATCGATGACATTGTTTTGGAGTTATGAACGTTCTACACGAACGTCCCCTAAGTTTAAAAAGCGCGAGCATCGGGCTTTTCCACACGAAGGAGTAGCCGGTAATGTGTCCAGGATAATTCTCGACGCAGTGCGTCGATTTTTGGAAAACCGAGAAAGAATGCACGCATATTCCAAATGTTTGACTTATCGAAACCCCTGCCAAACTCAGCCGAAAGCTTTATGAAAAGCTCTTTGATCAATCCCTTTCCATAAACGGCTCGTGTTTCTCCCCGTTGCTCCTCCTCGATAATCAGCCGACCAATCTGCCAATAGCAAGCCACCATCTCGGTATTGATGGCCTGCCATGCCCGACTACGGGCCTGAATGAGGACTTTCCGGATCTGTTGGTAAGCCTTGTCATTTGTTACTTTTCCCAATGAGCCCTCCTTAGCGGCAACCTCTGATATTATTTATTATTTAGTGCCTTTGGTTTTTTGTTGGCTTCGCTCCTGCTGCTTTCTACGGGCATTATCTACCAGTTTGATTGACTCTGACCAGGATTTGTCGCAAAATTGTTTAAACCTGTTCAGCCTGTCTGTGTCGGGCAGCAATTCACTCCTGGCAGTAATTGTTCCTGCAGCGAGATGATATTCAGACAGGGATTCTATATATTCCTGACGTCGTTCTCTTGGAATAATAATAGGGGGGTAACCGGCCATTATTGCAGGAACATTGGCAATGAGACGGGCCATCCTGCCATTGCCGTCCCAGAAAGGATGAATTCTGACAAAGGAAACATGAAGATGTACGTATGCTGCCAATGCCGCTTCTTTATTTGCCGTATTTTCTTTGCAGGTTTTTTGAAACAGGGCAAGCCAGCTTTGCATGAGTTCGGGCACATCTTTTGGGAGAGCATATTCAAAGATGGTCTGGGTATCGCCTAAAACAATAACAGTAGAATTCGGTTCTACTTTCCAAGCGCCAACAGGCTTATAAACATCAAAAATCCGTTCTGTTTGAATAGACTTGTGCAGATTAAACAGATCATTTTCAGTTAGATCAGATTTTTTTCTAATCATATCATAAACAAGATCAATCGCCCTGGCATGCCCGACAACCTCCTCATGATCCTTCAGCGGCTTGCCTGAAACAGTAAGCCCTTCCTCAAGGACAAATGCTGTTTCACCAAGGGTTAAAGTATTGCCTTCAATAGCAGTGGATGTATGTGTCCACAGATTGCGCAGTTGAACCAACAGTGCATCTTTGATATCATTATCCAGATTTTTTAAAAAATCGAACATAGTTGAATTTGGGGACGCCCTTTAGTTTTGCAGTTTTAGGCTTAAGGATCGCTTAGTTTGCAGCCTTTTTCCTGTACTATTCTCTCTCCTCGTTTCACAGACAAACTTATCCCTGATAAGGAAAGATTTAATCGCCTTGATAGTTCAGCCATGTTAATGCCAAGATCTCTTACCGCCCAATAGCATAATAAACTTCTTGCCTCAACACGTTTGCGTTCTTTACCTGGCGCCCAAAGCTCGGCTGACTCAACCTGCATAAGATCAGACACTCTAAATGCAAGCTTGTCAAGATCATAGCCTTTGGCCTGCAATCTATAGCGCTTTTCCATCTGTTCCTTAGATGCCGCTAACACCTGATCAACAAAATCACCATCACCAAGGATACGTTCGTCTGATTTTTCGAATATTCCGGCCATACGCTTTGCTTTGACTCCAGCCCAACCTCCGCTACTCCGAATTAAACCACCACCGGTCAAATCACTGCGTCGCCCATCGGAGATGCCCTTCTCAACGAATGCCCGATACCTTCGACGCGCAATCGCTAACTTACTGTGGAAAAGCCTTAATACCCATTTAATATCCTGCCAGTCATTGTTTGTCTTGCCCATAATTACACTGTGACCGGCAAATGGGTATTTGTTCAAGGCTTTAACATCTTTTACAATCCCTGCACGAACCGGATTCAGGTGAATATATCGTACCAGCTCCAACAGGTAGGTGTCTTCCTGGCATAAAATTGACTTATATCGATTTTGGAAAAGATGCCCGCTCCTGCTGTGACGTCTATTATGCGAAACCGCATATCCGGTCAACAGCCGTCGCATCACTGTAGCAATCGGAATATCACCGGTTTTTAGCAGCAAATGAAAATGATTTGGAATAAGGGCCCAGCCAAAACAACGTGTATTAGTTTCCTTAATGATTCCACCAAGCCGATTCAAAAAATTATTCCGGTCAGTGTTATCCCTAAAGATATCAGAACGCTCAATCCCACGTGCTATGATATGATGAAACGCCCCAGGCGCATCTATCCTTGATTTTCTTGGCATGATAACCGTCTATCATATTAATGACAATTTGTAAACTGCAAAACTAAAGGGCGTCCCTTATGTTGCGACAGAGGTGCTTGCAAGTCGAAGGCGGGGTGAAAGAGAAGCGGCTGACCAGCGGATACTCGGTGATGGTGATTTTGTCAATCAGGTTATCACCGGACTTGATGATCTTGTTAAAAAGAATTTAAGGCTGTCAGGGCA